>JANXMO010000467.1 GCA_025354615.1 Burkholderiales bacterium
GCGGGTCTAATTCGGGTTGCCCTGGCATGGGTTGACCTGGAAGCACGGGGACTGGCATGAGAAATCGGCCTACGGCTTGTGCCCAAGCTGTAGGAAGCAACTCTGTCAGTCCTTCCTGAACGCCCTTCATGAGTTGCGCCCATCGTGCTTTCAAAAAGCCATCTGGGTAGTCGCCGGCGGCCAACATTGCAGGCGTGAATGCTGCGCCGTTGAGCTGGGTATCAGTCAACCGGTGCGTGGCGTCATAAACATATGTAAGGGTTTGAGCGCCGGGTAAACGCACTTGCGTGGTCAAGCCAACGGCATTTTGCGTATACGTGGTGGTCTGGTTATTGACCGTTTTGCTGCTGACAAAGCCGCGAGGTGCATAGGTAAATTGCATTACCAACCCCATGTCCGTCATACCGGCTGTCAGGCGGCCGTGAGCGTCGTAACTGCGTAGCGTGGCTGCGCGCAGGTTGATGCCGTCGGTGATGTTGATGACGTTGCCCAAGGCGTCATAGCTCAGCGTCCAGCGGCCGGTTTCACTTGCGCCGGTTTTTTCGACAATGGCTGTATTCAGCCCAGCAAGGTCATAGCTCCAACCTGTTGACGCAACGCTTCCGACCGCTATAGCCGTGAATTGCGTTGCGCCAGTGGCGTCATTTGTCGCTGCCCGGCTTTGCCCGGTCAGGTTGCCAACAGCGTCGTAGACGTAAACAGTCAACTGACTGGGTTCAGCTATTTGCAATGGCAGATTGAAGCGGGCGTGCCATTGCGTGGTCGTGACTTGCGTCGCGTTTGCCAAGGCAGGTCGCGTGGTGGTATTTTGATAGCTGCTGAGAAATACCGCACGTTCAGTTTCTCGGCCGGCGCTGTCGTACGAAAAGTACGTAACCTGACCATCATGTCCAATGGTTTTGAGCGGCTTGCCGTTGGCGTTGTAGAGCGTGTTGGCTTGCGTGTTACCGCACTGCGCGCACGGAGCGGAAATGCTGGTGGGCCGCATCACGCCACGGGTGTTTTGAAACGTGAAGCGGCGCGTGGTCGTTGCGCCGCCTACGCCGCTGCTATCGGTGACAAAGGTCTGATGCCCCGTGCTCCAGCCGCCGTCGGTCAGGTAGGTGAATTGAAGCCGGTCCACGCCGCCCGCACCAAACTCTTCAACGACCCTGCCTTGCGGGTCGTAGCTGCGCGTCACGATTCGAGTGCCCAGTTCGTCCGTCGTACCGGTCAAGGCCAGTGGCAACTGACTGTCTTTATAGTGATAGCGCTTGATGGTGCCGTCTTGCCACTGCACACTGGTCAATTGATTTCGCGACGGCGTGGCGGCCCCCAAGGTGGCCCGTTCCTCATAACGGTAACGAATCGGGCTATTGAAACCGCCGGGGTTGGCGTCTTTGACGGCGCCGGGCGGCAACAGTTGAACGATGCGGCCTTGCGGGTCATAAACCAATTGGTATTGCCGGCCAAACTGGTTTCGAACGCTGATCAATCGCCCCGGTTGAGGGTTGCCACCGCCGGTGATATAGGTGGCCAGGGGCGTTGCGGCCGTGCTGTAAGTGAGCGTGGTCGTCCAGCGATTGCGTTGAACAATGCTGACCAACAGGCCCGCTGCGTCATAGCTTTCCATACTGTCATCGGCCCCCACACGGTATTGCCAGCCGGTGAGCTTGCCGGTGGCATCGCGCTGTTCAATGAGCTGATCCCCACTGCCGTCATACGACGTCCAGACCACCGCGGTGCGGTTGGAGGCGGTGCCATAAAAGGTCACCAATTCGCCACTGGGTCTTGTGACGCGCCGGGTGGGCTGTAGTCGCCCTGGCAAGAGGTCTGACACACGCGTCTGGATGGATAGCATCCAGCCACCTTGCATTTCGGTGGCAGGCGTTAATCCTGCATTAACTCCCTCCGCCCAGAACGAGCGGTATTGCCGGCTCACATTCAGCGGATGGGCGCCGGCGCCTGAGTAGTCGGTTTCCGTTAAAGCTTCACGGCCTGTGCCCGGCTGAACCGGGGAGCCGACCGTGCAAGACTTTTCTTCGAAAGGCGTGTCGTACTGGCACCAGAAACGGCCATGAATGTCTTCGCTGTGGTCGGCGTCAGACCATCCTCCGACCTGGTTTGGCAAAGGGCAGGTCTGGCTAGGCAGCACCCAATTTTGTGCAAATGTCCAACTTTCATTTGGCGTCCCTGCGCCGTACAGGTATTCACAACCTGTTCCATATGGCGTTTTGTCAGCCCAGTATCTGGGCAAACTGAAAGCGATACCTATCGTTGGAATGATCGCGGCACAAGCGGCCGTGCCCTCTGCGAAGCTGGGGCCGTATTGCAAACGACCTGTTTGGATTTGAAAGCGGATATCAGCCTTTTTGCATTCCAAAGGGCCACCATTGGAATGGCAATCCGCCGGGCTTCCAGCATGGGCTGTGATGATGAAGAGACTTCCCAAAAGCCCGCTATAAAGCCAGCGCTGATACCGTTTGAAATCAAAAAAAATACCGCTCCCTTTTGAAAATATTTATGAATAGGTACTACCAAAACATTTAAGACGCTGACTGCAAATTCCGAAACCGGATGTTTTTTTCTGAGCAGATTGATTGCACTGTTTTCTTTTTAATCCATTGAGTAAATCACCCAAACGAGGGGAGAGGTCAGCACGCCACAATCGTGTTGCGCTTTGCTTGGCCTTCCGGATTTCCCATGATCACCGCCCACCACCTCAACAACTCCCGCTCACAGCGCGTGCTGTGGCTGCTCGAAGAGCTGGGCGTCCCGTATGAGGTCGTGAAATACGCGCGTGACCCGGCGATGATGCTGGCGCCACCAGCGCTGCGTGCAGTCCACCCGCTCGGCAAGTCGCCGGTGATTACCGACGATGACGGGGGCGTGACGGTGGCGGAGTCGGGCGCGATCATCGAGTACTTGGTCGAGCGCTACGGCGCGGGCCGCCTGGTGCCGCGGCCGGGCACGCCGGAGCGGCTGCGCTACACCTATTGGTTGCATTTCGCCGAGGGCTCGGCCATGCCGCCGCTGCTGCTCAAGCTGGTGTTCGACCGCATCGCGACGGCGCCAATGCCGTTTTTCGTGCGGCCGGTTGCCAAGGCGATTTCAGACAAAGTGCTGCAAATGTTTGTTGAGCCGAACCTGACGGCGCAGCTGGATTTCATGGAGGCGGAACTGGCGCAGCATGAATGGTTTGCCGGCGCCAATTTCAGCGCGGCCGACATCCAGATGAGTTTTCCGCTCGAAGCCGCGGCGCAGCGCGTAGGCTTGGGCGCGCAGCGGCCGCGGCTGCAGGCATTCCTCAACAAAGTCCACGCGCGGGCGGCTTACCAGCGGGCGCTGGCGCGGGGTGGCCCGTACGACTTTGCGGATTGATGGCTTGACGGGCGGGCACGGCCTTCATTCCTGGTGAAGACGCGGCACTGATCCGGCGGCCGAGAACCTTACTCGCCGCCGTCGCGCACCGCATCAGGCGCGTCGTCACGCGCCAGGGCTTGCGTGATCTGGCTGCCGGGCGGCACGCTGCGCGTGAGCCACACATTGCCGCCGATCGCCGAGCCGCGGCCGATGGTGACGCGGCCGAGAATGGTGGCGCCGGCGTAAACCACCACGTCGTCTTCGACGATCGGGTGGCGCGCGCCGCCCTTGGCGAGCTGGCCGCTGGCGTCGGTCTCGAAGCGCTTGGCGCCCAGCGTCACCGCCTGGTACAGCCGCACGTTGCGGCCGATGACGGTGGTTTCGCCGATCACCACGCCGGTGCCGTGGTCGATGAAAAACCCGGGGCCGATGCGCGCGCCGGGGTGGATGTCGATGCCGGTTTGCCCATGCGCGCGCTCGGCTACCAGCCGCGCCAGCAGCGGCGCGCCCAGCAGGTGCAGCTGGTGCGCCAGGCGGTGGTGAATCATCGCGTGGATGCCGGGATAGCACAGCAGCACTTCGTCAACGCTACGCGCCGCCGGGTCGCCGCGGTAGGCGGCCAGCACGTCACTGTCGAGCAGCGTGCGGATGGCGGGCAGGGCGACCGCGAAGTCGCGCACGATGCGCAGGGACGCCGCGCCGGTGTCGCCATCCGGCTGGGCTGGCGGCGACGGCTCACCACCATGCCGCGCCTGATGCCGCAGTTCCAATTCCACCTGGCCGAGCAGCGCCTCCAGCACCGTGCTCAGGGTGGTGTTGACGTAGTCGTCTTCAGTCGCCTGGCACAGGTCGGGCGGGCCCAGGCGCATGGGGAACAAGGCGCCGCGCAGGCCTTCAACAATGTCGGCCAGCGCTTGGTGCGACGGCAATTCACGCCCACCACTCTCGAACGAGCTTTGTTGCGACACGCGCCAGCGTTCGCGCGTGTCGCGCAGCTGGGCCACGACCTGGGGCAAGGCCAGCACCATGTTCATATCGCCCCACAGGTTGACGGCGGCCTTCATGGGTACTCCTTTGCAGGCGCCGCGCCGGCAGGGCAGCAGGCAGGGCGCCAGTTGATTGATGGATGGATTGAATCGTTTTGAGCGTCAAGCGGCCAAGCATATCGCCGGGCCCGGTGCCCGACGGCAGCGTGGTTTCAATGCGCCACCGTGGGCGGCAGG
>JANXMO010000495.1 GCA_025354615.1 Burkholderiales bacterium
ACTTTCGACAAGGTGACGCGCTGTGAAGCCGAAGCCATGGGCGCCATCATTTTGAAATAAACGTCGTGTGACAGTGCGTTAGAGATGGTCAGCAGCAGCCCGTCGGCAGTCGACAGGGCCGCCGCCAGGCCGCCCGCGGCCACCATGCCGGAAATCACGTAGGGCAGGCCCGCCATTTCCGGCGTGGCCAGCACCACGACATCGCTGCTCATCTTGATTTCACCGAGCTGCAGCAAGCCGTCACCATTGATGTCGACCACTGACAGCAGCGACGGATCAACCTTGGTCCAGTTGGCGATCCACCCGGGCAAGTGGTCGAAAGGCGTGCCCACGAGGACGTTGAAAACCTCGAATTTGACCAGCACCGCCAATGCCGGCACGGTGGCATACAGCAGCACGATGAAAAACAAAGACCACGCCACAGATTCACGCGCCTGGCGCACCGACGGCGTGGTGTAGCAACGCATCAACAGGTGCGGCAAGCCGGCCGTACCGACCGTCAGGCACAAAACCAGTGCCAAGAAATTGCGGCGAGATTCGTCGAACAACTGCCGCTGCGCAGGCTCACCGTGAGGGTCGCCAGCAAATTGCTGTGCATGCAGCGGCATACCGCCCAGTGGCTTGCTGCGCGCTTCATTGGCGGCGGCGGCGCGCAACCACTGTTCACGCGCGGCTCCTTCGTTGGCGGGCAATTGCGACACCACGCGCTCGGCTGCCTGAATATCGCCCAGTGGCGCGTTTTCGGCCTTCAGCCTGGCCACGGTCTGGCGTGCCGCCTCGCGTTCCTGCGCCAGCGACGCAGCAACATGTTGCAAGCGCTGCCGGTAATCGTCTGCGCGCGCCTTGAATGCAGCTGTCACCTCGGCTTCACGGGGGTCTTGCAGCAGAGCCTGTTCGCGTTCGCTCACTTTTTGCAGCTGCGCGCCGTAGATGAGCTGCGGGATGGGCACGCCTGTCTGCTTGACCGACAGCCACATGACAGGGACGAGGTAGGCGATGATCAAAACGATGTATTGAGCGACCTGTGTCCAGGTGACCGCACGCATGCCGCCCAGGAAAGAGCACACCAAAATGCCGCCCAGGCCGACGAAAATGCCAATAACGACGTCCACACCGGTCAAGCGCGCGGTGATGATGCCAATGCCGTAAATCTGTGCAACCAAGTAGATGAACGAGCACAAGACAGCTGCCGCCACCGCAATGCCCCTTACGCAATGGCTGTCATAGCGAGACGCGAGAAAGTCCGGAATCGTGTATTGACCAAAGCGGCGCAGATAAGGGGCGATCAGCAATGCCACCAGGCAGTAGCCACCGCTCCAACCCATGATGAACGCCAAGCCGGCAAAGCCTTGCAAATAAAGCGTGCCGGCCAGGCCGATGAACGAGGCGGCCGACATCCAGTCGGCGCCGGTGGCCATGCCGTTGTAGAACGCGGGCACTCGCCGTCCGGCTACATAGTATTCAGCTGGGTGGCTGGTGCGGCCCAGGATCCCGATGCCCGCATACAAGGCCACAGTGCAGAGCAGAAAAATGAAGCCAATCCACCGTTTGGGCAACCCCAACTGCTCGAGTCCCGCCATCACCAGCACAAAGCAGATAAACCCCAGTGTGAAACGCAAGTAAATGCGGTTGAGGCGGTGGCGGAATGCGCTGCTGGCTGTCATGGCAAGCCGCCTGCAAAAAAGACCTGGCTGCAAGCGCTTGATCTGCAGGCGCTTGACTTGAAAGCAGCAGGCCAGGCATTCATTCGATTTCCGCAATGCCCCATTGGCGGTCCCATTTGAGCAAAGCCCGGGCATACAC
>JANXMO010000504.1 GCA_025354615.1 Burkholderiales bacterium
CACTCAAGTTGAACTGGTGCCAACTGGGAGCGGAAGGCGCCAAGAACCTTCGCAGCAATTCAACGATCACTTGGTTGGAAATGAATGCCAACGGTTTGAACAGCGCCGACGCTGCCGTGCTGCTCGACATGCCGCAGCTCAAACAGCTGCGGATCGAACTCAACTCCATTGAGCCGTTGGAACAGCAACAGCTGAAAGACAAAGCACTTGCCGAAGGCAAGACGGTGACTTTTTAGCCCTGTGACCGGCGGCCCGCCTCAATGACCTGATCCACCACACACATCGCCCGCGCCAGCCCGAGGCGCTGAAAAAGCGGCGGCAGCAGGGCATTGCGGATGGCGGACTCGGCGTTGTGCCGGTTCAGCGAATGCTCGGCTGTGGCTTGGCGCACGACGCGGTTGATCCATTGCGCTTGTTGAATCAACTCGGGTTCGGTGAACACCGCCTCGCCAGCCTGCACTTCACGCAGCACGCGCAGGAAGGCAGCTTCATCGGGAACGTTGAACGGCGTGTGAACCTCGTAACTGCGCTGCGGCTCGTGCGCGGCGTGGCGAAGGGCGTCACCAGTGCTTGGGAAAAGGTGTTGGGGCAACGCGTTGAAGGTGTCGGCAGGCGGTGGCGGGGCTTCCAGCGCCGTCACGGGCTTTGGCGCTGGCGGTGCCAGTTGCACGCCGCTGCCCACGATGAGGCAAGCCGCATGGGGCAAGGCGCGTTGGATCCGCCGTTGCAAGGCCGGATCAGGGTCGCGCAACGCGGCGCCGTCGATCAACACGATGACATCGGGCGACGCGTTGCGGCAAGCCGGCAGCTGGACGGCGGTGTTGAACTTGCGCAGCGGCGTGACGGTCAGGCGTTCGCCGCCCTGACCGATACGCTGGGCCAGCAGGCGGCCGGTGAGCGCACGGCGGGCAGGCGACGGTGCGCTTTCCAGGCCGGCGTTGCGCAGCAGTTGCGCTTGCACGCCGGGCTGGTCGGTGACGACCACCAGGCGGCGGGCGGCGGTTTCAGCCGTCGGCTGCTGCCGCAACACGGCTTGGGCCAGCAGCAACAGCGTCATGCGGTGCTCATCCGGCCCCTGACCGGCGCTCGTGACGGTGTGCCATGCGTGATCGCCAAGGCCTTGTTGCGTGCCGGGCGGTGCTGATGCGGCCCAAGCGGCCCTCGCTGCGCGAATTTCAAAAAACTGCCGGCTGCTGGCCACCGCCTTGCCCCACGGCGGGCCGAACAGCACGCAGTCGCGCAGGAACGCCAGCAGGCGGGCGGGGGCCAGCAGGCCGATCATCAATGGGTCGCCTTTATCTGGCGGTGCGTTCTTTGCGGCCTGCAGCGTGGCGGCATCGAATCCCTCTTCGTGCCAATTGGCCCAGCCGGTAGGCGGCGTGCCGGTGGTGGCGTAACGGGCCTGTGGGCCGTCGAGCGCGACCAGCAATTGTGCGTAGACGAACAATGCGGCCATTTCGCCGGGCTGTTGATGGCGCAGGTGCGTTCGAATGCCGTCCGCCAACGGCCCGGCCTCGATCACGGCCAGCGGCAGGCCGTTGACGAAGCCCACCACGCCTGTGGTGCAGGGTGGCTCGCCACGGGCGGTTTGCACCGTCAGCGGTACGGTCAGGTCCCAGCGGTTGGCTGCAACGTCGTCCCAGTCGATGACGGCAATCGTCGGCCGGTGGATGCGGCCGTCGGGCATGAATTCCGTCACGGTGATGCCTGCGGCCAGCTGGTTGTAGAGCCGCTCGTTGGCGGCCAGCAGCCCCTCGGCCAACGAGAAAGCCGACAGTTCGCGCACGATTTGCTCGATGCCGCTGGCCGACAGCGCATGCCACTCGCCTTTGTACGCATAGCGGCGCGTTTGCAGCACCTCGACCAGCCGCGGCTTCAACAGCACGTCACGCGGGCCGCCGCGCCAAGCGAGCGCCTGGTCGGCGGCCAGCCGCTGCCACCCCAGGCGGCACAGCCGCTCGACGATGGACTCGGCAGGGGCCGGCGCGAGGCCGCTGTGGCTGTGGGGCGCTTTACGCATGGCCCAGCACCTGCCGGTGCGCTGCCATCTGTCGCTCCAGCTGCGCCAGCTCGGCGTGCAACTGCGCGCGCTCGCGGCGGCGGGCGGCGGCATCGCTTTCAGGCGGCGTCGCAAGTGCCTGGACGTAACGCGGCAGGTTGAGGTTGAAGTCATGGGCCGCCACTTCGGCCGGCGTGGCGAGGTGGGCGTAGCCCGGCACCGGTTGGCGCTCAGCAGCTGTGCACCACAGGCGAGCGAGGTCGGCCTCGCGCAGCGCATTGCGGTGGCGGCCCGGCTCGGCGTCACGGCTGGCGTCGATGAACAGCACGCCGTCATCGGCCTTGCGGGTGCGCAAAACCAATACGGCAGCGGCCATGGCCGTGCCTGGAAACAGCTTGCCCGGCAGGCCGATCACCGCATCAAGCAAGTTTTCCTCAACCAGGCGGCGGCGGATACGCCCTTCGGCCGCGCCGCGAAACAACACGCCATGCGGCACCACGACGGCCATGCGGCCACGCTCTGCCTTCAGCGTTTCAACCATGTGCAGGATGAACGCATAGTGGCCTTTGGTGCGCGGCGGCACGCCCCGCCTGAAGCGGCCGAACGGGTCAGAGTGGGCAGCTTCGGCACCCCATTCATCCATGCGGAAAGGCAAGTGGGCGATGACAACGTCGAATCGCTTGAGCTGGCCCGCCGCATCCAGCAGCCGGGGGTGGTGCAAGCAGTTGCCCTGTTCGATGCGGTGGTTGTCCTCGCCCTGCAGCAGCAGGTTCAACCGGGCGAGTGCCCAATGGCTGCGATCGGCCTCCTGACCATACAGCGCATGGTGGCGCGAGCCGCCGGCACGCTGGCGCGCCAAGCGGCCGCATTGCAGCAGCAGCGCGGCGGTGCCGCAGACCGGGTCGCAGATCTCGTCGCCCGCCTGCGGCTCGACCAAGCCGGCCAGCAGCGCCGCTACTGCGGGCGGCGTGCGGCCGGTACTGCTACCACCGCTACCGCCACCGCTGCCAGTCAGCGCGGCGGCGGCCGTGAGCGTGCCCATCAAAAACTCGCAGGCCTCGCCGATGGCGTGAGGCGGCGCACCGGCTTTGTTTTCACAACGTTGAAGGGCCGGATGGGCCAGGTCGTCCAGCAGGCGGCGCAGCACGTCGTTCTTGCGCGGCTCGCTGCCCAGCGCGGGCGCGTTGTTGAAGCTGATGCCTTGGAACACGTCGCGCAGTTTGCCGGGGTTGGCGTCTTCAAGGGCTTGCAGCGCTTTGTCCAGGCGCTCGCCGTTGCCGGGGTGGTAGCGCTGCGTGCGCAGGGCAGTGAAGCGCGCCGCGGGAGGCAGCACAAAGCGCTCATGGCGCAGCAGCGCCTCGACCAGCGCGGGGTGTTCGCCGTACTGTTGCCGGTAGGTGCCGCAGCGGTCGTTCCAAAAATCGTTGACATGCTTCAAAAACAGCAGCGCCACCGTGTGGTCAAGCGCTTGTTGCGGTGCATCCAGCGCGCTGCGCAGGCGGCTGTAGGCTGCCCAGACGGCGGCGTTGACGCTGTCCTGGTCCGTCATGGGGCAGCGGCTGGCATGGGCATCAAGGCCTGGGTGGTCGAGCGCAACCGGCTCATCCGCACAGCGCCGCGGAGCGGGCGCCAGTTGCCGCGCGGTGCAGGTCTTCGGCCAGCGCTTCGGCTTCTTGCGCACGCAGCTGAATCAAGCGCTGCAGCGCCTGCCGTTCCTGCTGCGCCAATGCAGCCAGGGCCACCACGGCCTGCTGCTGCACCAGCGGCGGCACGGCAACCATCAAGCACTCCAACAAGGGGCGGCGGATGCTGCGCTGGGCCGAGCCTTCCGCGCTTTGCAGCAACTGGCGCTGGCAGGGCGGCCGGTTGATCTGCCAGGCCAGGAAAGCCGGGTCGACTTCTGCTGCGCGCCGCAGCCGCAATTGAAAGAACACCGGGCCACACACCGCCAGTGCTGGCGGCTCTTCAAGGCAAACGGCGAAAAAACGCGAGCCGCGGGCCAGCACCAGTACGTCTCCCGCGCGCAGCCACAGGGGTGGCTTGCGCCCGCCCAGGCGGGTGCGCACGGCGCCGGCCCATTGCACCCCGCCGTGCACCCCGCTATCCGGCGTCACATCCTTCATTTGCAAGGCCAGCACCGCATCGGCCGCCGCGTGAGGCTCGACCGTGCCACGAAACGGGTAGCCCGCCTGAATGGTCATCAGCGTGCCAAGCGGCACCAATTGAGGACAGTGCATGGATGAAGCCCCTGAACCACCCCACGGCAAGCCGGCCGGCGGGGTGCGCAAGCAGCGAATTGTGCGTGTACTACGATGGTTGTCCTTCGATGACGGCTTTCTTGACCTGCCATGTCCAACCGCCTGACACAAATCGCCACCCGCACCGGAGACGACGGCAGCACCGGCCTGGGCGACGGCACGCGGGTGGCGAAAAGCCATTTGCGCGTGCAGGCGCTGGGCGAGGTGGATGAATTGAATTCCCACCTTGGCGTGCTGCTGGCCGAACCCTTGCCCGCCGCGGTGCGCGAGCTGCTGACCCTGGTTCAGCACGAGTTGTTCAATGTGGGCGGTGAGCTGTCGGTGCCCGGGCTGGCGTTGCTTCAAACGGCAGCGGTGCAGCGGTTGGATGACGCGCTTGCGCGGCACAACGCGACGCTGCCGGCGCTGGCAGAGTTCATCTTGCCTGCCGGCACGCGCAGCGCCGCGCTGGCGCATGTGGCGCGCACGGTGGCGCGCCGCGCCGAGCGGGCGCTGGTTGCGCTGCAAACGGGTGATGGGGGCCACAACACTGTGCGCGATGAACTGCGCCACTACCTAA
>JANXMO010000517.1 GCA_025354615.1 Burkholderiales bacterium
TTCGGCCGCGCATCCATCCGCTGGATGACCAATGCCGCGCCGGCGTTCGGTGCTGTCGGGCCCAGCCATGTCGACCCGCGCACGGGGGAAATTCTGGACGCCGACATCGGCATCGAAAGCCTGTCGTCACGCAACGTGCGCGCGGCGCGGTCGCAGATTCTGGTCGCCACCAACAGCGCATCAGACGACTTGCGCGCTCGTCGGACGGCCGCACTGTGCGATTACGCCGACCAGGCGGCCGACCAATTCGGCTACGCACTCGATCTGCTGGCCGCACGTGGCGATATCGAGCCGGGAAGCCCGGAGGCCGAGGCTTTCGTCAACGCTTATTTGAAAGACGTGACGATGCACGAGGTCGGCCACACGCTGGGGCTGCGCCACAACTTTCGCGCCTCGCGCATTTACAGTGAGGCGCAGTTGTCGGATCCGGTGTTCACCGCCGCGCACGGCATTACCGGCTCGGTGATGGAATACGCGGCCATCAACCTGGCAGCGCCCGGCACCCCGCGCGCGCAGCAAGGCACGCCCTACAACACCACCCTGGGGCCTTACGACTACTGGGCCATCGAATACGCCTACAAGCCGCTGGCACCAGCGGAAGAAGAGGCCGCGCTGCGGCAGATTGCCAGCCGCAGCGCCGAGCCGCTGCTGGCGTATGGCACCGATGAGGACCAGTCGCTGGGCCTGGACCCGGAGTCGCTGCAGTTCGACCTCGGAGATGACGTCGTGGCTTTCGCACGCAAACGCGTGGCCGTGGCGCGTGATCTGCTGAACCGCCAGGAAAGCCGCCAGCTGGCGCCGGATGACGACTATTCGGTGCTGCGCCGCTCGGTAGCCTATGCGCTGCGCGACCTCGGCCGCACCGCGGCAGTGTTGACGCGTCAGATAGGCGGCGTGCGCACCCGGCGCGACCACGCCGGCAGCGGCCGTGACCCTTTGGTGCCGCTGCCGGCCGTCGAGCAGCGCGCCGCGCTCGACGTGCTGGCACGCGGCTACCTGGCGGCCGACAGTTTCGAGGCCAGCCCGGCGCTGCAGCGCAAGCTGGCGGTTGATTTCCAGGAGCGTACCGACGCCTACTTCCGCGGCGAGCCGCTGCCGCCCACCGATTTCTCGTTGGCGGCACAAGTCATCGAGCTGCAGCGCGGCGTGCTGGGCGCCTTGCTCAATGACGCGGTATTGACGCGCCTGCTCGACAACGAAGCCAAGTCACCGGCCGACGCGTTGCGGCTCGGCGAGTTCTATCAGCGCCTGACCGACACTGTCTGGAGCGAGCTTGCCAACCCCGGCCACGACATTGCTCCGCTGCGCCGGGAGCTGCAGCGCGAGCACGTCAACCGCCTGGCCGCGTTGCTGTTGCGCCCCGCGGCGCTGACGCGCGTTGACGCCCGCAGCGGCCTGCGTGCGCAGGCCCAAAGCCTGCTCAACCGGCTGGGCGCGGCGCAGCGCCGGCACGGATCGAATGCCGAAACCATCGCGCATTTGAAAGACAGCGCCAACACCTTGTCGCAAGCGCTGTCGGCGCGCCTGGAGCGTGCAGGCGCTTGAGACATGCGTGATGGATGACCGGCTCGATTCAGGTTTGCTGATGCCCATTCAACATCCTCGTCGCATTGGCTCCCTCTCCCTCTGGGAGCTCCCTCTCCCACTTGTGGGAGAGGGTGGGGGTGAGGGCCGCAGTGCCGCCATGGCATTCACTTGTTTGCGCCATGCGCCGTCCCTCACCCCTGCCCTCTCCCGCGGGCGGGAGAGGGAGTTCACTTCACCCATACCAATTGCGCTGTGGCCTGGGCTTTCAAGCGTGCGCTGGCAACCGCCCTCGTTACGCGCCGTTCAGCCCGTTGTGCAAAGCGGGCGGGTGCTTGTCCAAGCTGTTGTCGGCGCCGTGGTCGATGGCGCTCTGCAACACCTGTGACAAGGCGGAAACGGTATAGGGCTTGTGCAGCAAATCAAACCCATGGGCGCCCTTTTGCGCCAATACTTGGCTGTAGCCGCTGGACAAGACGATGGGCATCGAGCGGTGCCGGCGACGGATTTCCTGGGCCAGCTCAATGCCGTCCATGCCGCCCATGACGACATCTGAAAACACGGCCGCGAAGCGCTTCGAGTCGCGGTCCAGTTCCGCCAGCGCGGCGGGGCCGCCGTACACCGTCACGGTGGTGTAACTCAAGGCACGCAGTGTGTCTTCCACCGACATGGCGACTTCAAGATTGTCTTCAACCACCAGGATGCAGGCACCCCGTCCATCGATATGCTGGGGCACCGGCTGCACGGGTTCGGCCGGCATTGACAGCACACCCACCGCGGCCGTGGCGGGCAAATACAAGGTGAAAGTCGTGCCTTCGCCGGGATTGCTTTCCACGTGCACGTCACCACCCGATTGCTTGGCGAAACCAAACACCTGCGACAAGCCCAGGCCGGTGCCCAAGCCCACGCCTTTGGTGGTGAAAAACGGCTCGAATATTTTTTCCAGATGTTGCGGTTCAATGCCGCCGCCGGTATCGGACAGGGAAATGCCGACAAACTCGCCCGCCACGGCGGCTTGCGTTTTTGAGGCCGGAATACCGCACAGACGCTTGACACCGATGGTCAACTGGCCGGTGCCCTTCATCGCATCGCGGGCGTTGACCGCCATGTTGACAATGGCGGTGTCCAACTGACTGGCGTCGGCGTTGACGATGCAGTTTGGTTCACCGGCATTCACCTTGACGTCAATCCGTGAGCCGACCAGCGTGCTGATCATTTCGCTGATCGACAGCACGTTTTGGGCGGCATCGAAAACGACCGGCTTCAAAGTCTGCCGGCGTGCAAAGGCGAGCAGCTGGCCGGTCAGTTTGCCGGCCCGCGTCACGGCATTCGCGATCGACGTCATGAAGCGTTGCCGCCGTTCTTCAGGCAGTTCGGGGCGGCGCAGCAATTCGATCGAGTTCTGGATGATGGTCAGCAGATTGTTGAAGTCGTGAGCCACGCCGCCGGTCAACTGGCCCACGGCTTCCATTTTTTGCGATTGGCGCAATGCGTCTTCGGCGCTGCGCTCGCGGGTGACGTCGCGCCCCACGGCATGGATGTTGCCGCTGTCTGGCACCGCGGTCCAGTTCAACAAATGGTAGGAGCCGTTCTTGGCTCGGCAGCGGTTTTCGAACGCGAAGGTGGTGGCACCCGCAGTCAGCTTGGCGACCTCGGCCAAGGTCGGCTTGACATCGTCGGGGTGGACGAAGCCCAGCAAGTTCTGGCCCGCCATTTCATGGTGGCGCCAGCCCAGCAGGCGTTCACCGGCCGGGTTGATGGCTGAAATCGTGCCGCTGTAGTTGCACACCAGCATCAACTCCTGCGACAGGGACCAAAGGCGATCGCGGTCACGCGTGCTTTGCGCCTCGGCCAGTTTGCGCTCGTGGATGTCGGTGTTGGTGCCGACCCAGCGGCTGATCGAGCCATCAGCCGCACGCAAGGCGATGGCCCGCGCCAGGTGCCAGCGGTAAGCGCCGCCGGCATGGCGCAGCCGGAATTCGGTTTCATACGGCTCACCCGTGGCCACCGCGCCGGCCCAGTCGCTGGCGGCCGCGGCCACATCGTCGGGGTGCACGATCCGGGCCCAGCCCTGGCCGTCGAGTTCGCCCACCGCCAGGCCGCTGTATTCATAAACCCGGTCGTTGAACCAGTCGAGCAGGCCGTTTGGTGGCGCGGTCCATACGTGGTTGGGCAAGGCCTGCGCAAAGGTCTGGAATTGCGCCGCGCTTTCTTCGAGTGCCTGCTGCGCGAGCTTGCGTTCAGTGATGTCATGGACGACCCCGACCATGTGCATTTTCTGCCCCGAGGCGTCGGCTTCGAATTCCGCTTTGCGGGCAATCCAGCGCAAGGCGCCGTCGTTTTCACGGCGAATGCGGTATTCGACATCCAGCGGCGCCTGCCGGCTGTCACGCGTGTCGGCCGCTGACTTGAGGTGCGCATCTTCCTCGATCACCAGCGCCTCAAGCCGCGCCGCGGGCACGCTGTCGCTGTCGTCGAGACCAAAAATTTTGAAAAACTCGCGCGTGCCGGACAGGTAGTGGGTTTCCAGGTCCACCGTGAAAGTGCCGACACCGCCCGCTTCCTGCGCCCGCTGCAGCCGTTGCTCCGATTGACGCAGCGCTTGCGCAGCCCGGTGTTGTTCCGTCTGGTCACGCAGCACTTTGACGAAGCCGGCGGCTTTGCCGGAGGCATCGAAAATAGGCGTCAACTCACTCGTCGCCCAAAACCGCTGGCCGGAGCGGCGCACGTGCCAACGTTCGTTGCTTGCCGCCCCCAGGGCCAGCGCCAAACGCATTTCGGTGTGCAGGGCGTCGCGGGCTTGGTCCTCGGCCGTGAAGCACGCCAACGTTTGCTGACCCAGCATGGCCTGCTCGGGCCAGCCGAAAATGCGCCAGGCGCCCTTGTTCCAGCGGGTTACCTGACCACTCAGGTCGGTGGCGATGATGGCGTAGTCAACCGCGCTGTCAAGAATCTGCCGGTGCCACATCTCGCTGGCCCGCACAGCTTTTTCGTTGGTGACGCGGTCAGTGACGTCAGCGCCCTGAACGAAAAGGCCGACCACCAAGCCACTCGGGTCGCGCAGCGGCTGGTAGACGAAATCGATGAAATGCTCTTCGCCCACGGCGCCTGCCGTTTTGTGCAAGGTGACGGCAACGTTCTTTGCCGCATACGGTTGCCCGGTGTTGAAGACCTTGTCCACCAAAGTACAAAAACCTTGCGCCACGACTTCGGGCAGCGCTTGCCGAACCGTCAAGCCGATCAATTGTCGGTGGCCAACCAATTGCAGGTAAGCCGGGTTGACGAGATCGAACACATGGTTCGGCCCGTGCAGCACCGCCATGAACCCGGGCGACTGCTCGAACATTTGGCGCAACCGGTCACGCTCTGCTTGCAGCCATGTTTCGGCCAAGGCTTTGTCGGCCGTCCCGGTGACCACACCCAACATCCCCACTGCCTGACCTGTTTCATCCACCACTGGTGAGCAGCCCAACAGGTGTCGCGCAGGGCCTGCCCGGTCGTCACCTTGCAATACCAGCTTGTTGTCGTGGCGGCCGATGGCCGACCGTTCGAAGCGCCCGGTATGCAACAGCTGCGCATACAAGGCCGCGGCCTCAGGCCAATGCTGCACCGTCGTGCCTGGTAACAGCGGGTGGCCGGGCCGCGGTAAATCGGTGTAGTTCGTATTGCAAAACATCAGGCCGTCAACGCCCCACCATAAAACCATGGGAACGGCCGCATGAAGTACCAACGCAATGGTGGCCTTCAAGCTGGCCGGCCACGCCTCGATACTGCCAAGCGAGGTAGCCGACCAGTCAAACGACGCGATCGCTTGCCCCATCTCGCCGCTGCCTGTCAAAAAACGCAGGTTTTCCTGAGGCGCCGGTGCGGCGAGGGACATGACCAACCTTTCAAGGTGCTTGAGCGCTTGCTTGCGCGTCAGCCCGGAATTATCGTGTGCCGCTGGGAAGCCAGTTCACAGAAACCCCATGTGGATTGCGGTAAGAGGGCGACAAGGCGCCAACCACCGCCATGACCCACCTTTGCAAGGCGTTTACAACGCCGCAGACCGCCCACCACGGAGATTCGCAAGGCCGCGCCTCCTCGCGGGGACCGGTTCTGCGTTACTCCAGCGAACCACTTCGTGCCTTGCTGTCAAGCCGCCTTCAACGTCACAGCACTTGCGGTGCGCAAATGCGTGGCCAGCCGCAACGCCAGCGCCACGATGGTCAGTGTCGGGTTGGCGTAGCCGCACACCGGGAAGACGCTGCTGCCCACGACGTACAACCCGCCAACGCCGTGAACTTTCAGCTGGGCATCGACGACACCGGTGCTGGCGTCAGCCGACATGCGCGTGGTGCCGGCCGGGTGCGCGGCGTCTCCGACCGTTTGGCGCCAGACCGCGTCGTCGGTCATGGCGGGAAGTTCCTGCGTCTGCGCCAGGCCCAGGCGCGCCAGGTCGTCGGCCACCCAGCGGGTCAGCTGCCGGCTGGTCTTCAGCTCGAGGTCGCTGCACCGCCAGTGAAGCCGCGCCAACGGCAGGCCCAAGCGGTCACGGCGCGGGTCGAGCACGATGCGGCTGTCGGGGTCGGGCTGTTGTTCGATCCACAGCTGCAGCCACACGGCGGACGGCCGCGCGCCGGTCGCCAAGCCTTTGGCATAGCGGCGCCAGGTGTCGCGCAGCACCGACAGCGGCGCGCCCAGGCTGCGCAAGGCATCCTGCAACGGTTGCTGCGGGCGGCGCCGGTAGCGGGCCGCCAGCACCAGGCGGCGCAGCGCTTCGCGAGATGGGTCGTCGTGGTCGTGAACGAACACCGCGGTCGCATCCAGCAGCTGATGACGCTGCTGCGCCGCCGGCGCCAACCGTACCTTGGGAAACAGCCGCCGGCCTTTGTGGTGCAGCGCGATGTAGCGGTCTTGCAGCACGCGGAAGTCATGGGTCACGATTCTCGCGGTGCGGATGATGGGGTGGTCCTGGTAATAGCGGCCGGTGAACGCGCGGCCGTCACCCAGGCCTACACCCTGGTCGTCGCTCAGCATCAGCAACCGCGCGTTTTCAATTGCGCCGCCTGCCAAGGCCACACGGCGCGTTGCCAGCGTAAGGGGCGCCCGGCTGGTGTCGCGTATTTCAATGCCGCTGACCTGGCCGTTCTCCACCACCACGCGGCTGGCGGTGGCATGCAGCACCACGTGCAAGTTGGCGTGGGAAGCCAGCCGTTGGCGGTAGACCTGGCCCAGGTGCGGGCGGGGCGTGTACTCGGTGAAGTCATGCAGCAGGTGGTCTTCGTTCCATGGCAAGGGCGGCAGCGCGGCGTGTTCGCTCCAGCGCGCTGCGTCATAGCCACGGCCGGAGACGTCCAGAAAACGTTCCGCCGCTGCGTAATAGCGGTCAAGCTCGGCGGCGGCGATCGGCCAGCCGCTGTGCGCCACCCACGGGCGCCGGCTGAAATTGAGTTGGTGCAGCCGCATGCACTGGCCGTGCCACAGCGCCGTGGTGCCGCCAATCATGCGCGAGCGGCCGTTTTGAACGCCATCCAGCGGCAGCCCGGTCTGCACGGCTTCATTGAGATGCGCCGCGTCTTGCCCGGCCTGACGTTCATTGCTGTCGCCTCCGGATTCGAGCAGCACCACTTGCTCACCCCCATCGGCCAGT
>JANXMO010000538.1 GCA_025354615.1 Burkholderiales bacterium
ACGAAAGTCGACAAACTTGATTTCGTTTTCTTTCACCATCTTCAACACGTCAGCGACGGTTTTGGCCATCAGGATCTCCTAGCGAAACGCTTTTTATGGGTTTGAAAATTCGAACCGGGCCTTGTGCCAACACCCGTTCACAGACTGCAAAACGCAATGGAAACTAGCAGATAACATGCCGCTGCCTGCCCCAGCGGCCTGGGCTTCAACGCACCAATTCGGGGCCTAGCTGCTGCCGCAAGGTGCATAGCCCCTGCTTCAGTGCTTCATAGGCAACATCCAATTGCACAACATGCGCAGCATCGGCCGGTTTGACACCCAACTCGATGTGCGCGCCCCACTCCGGGTGCGCCACGCTGGGCAGGCTGAACACCTTGATGTCGCTGAACTGCGCTTCAATCGCCTCCATCAGCGGCGTCAACGTCGATTCGAGCGCGCCGATCACGATGACAGAACGCTCACGTACCGCATGCTTATGGTGCAAATGCGGGTAGTGCTGATCGAGCACCCACGCCATCATGGGCCAAGCCATGACCGGAAAGCCGGGCACGAAGTAAACGCCGCCGCCATGCGCGCCGGGGCGCAACGCAAAGCCGGCAATCTTGTTGTAAGGGTTTGGAATCAGCTCGGCGCTTTGCGGAAACACCGCCATGTTGAGACGATGCAGGTTGTCGCTGTGTTGAGGCTCGAAGGCCAAGCCGCGCTCGGCAGCCACGTCACGCATGCGTTCGATGATCAGCTCGCGCGCTTGCGGGTGCATTTGCAGCGGCACGTTCGCGGCGGCTGCGGCGCAGGCTCGCGTGTGGTCATCGGGCGTGGCGCCAATGCCGCCGCAGGAAAACACCACATCGCCATGCGCTGCGGCGCCCGCAAGGGCGTCGCGCAGGTCGGCGGTGATGCGCTGCGGGTCGTCGCCGGCATAACGGGCCCACGCCAGCGACAGGCCGCGCGCTGCCAGCAGTTCGATGACGTGGGGCAAATGCTGATCGGCCCGCTTGCCGGACAGGATTTCATCGCCAATGATCAATAAGCCGAAGTTCATGGAAGCGGGGCGTTGACAGGCGGGATGTTGACAGGTGCCGGCACGAGCGAAGCCGCACGCAAGGTGTGCAGCGCCTCGAGCGCGTAATGCGCAAACCACAGCGCTGAAAAAGCGAACACCAGGGTGTAAATCCACACCGCGACGGCCACCAGCACCGGCGCCAACGCCAGAAACAAGGCGCCCGAGGCCCAGACGACCGAAGGCGCCGCACCCAGGCAGCCGGTGACGATGCCAATTCCCAGCAAAGCGCGGCGGTGGGTCTGCAGCAGCGCTTGGCGCTCCTCTTGGCTGGCGTGCAAAGCCAGCACGTCGTAGGCCATGACGCGGTAAGTCAGCCAGCCCCAGATCAATGGCGGGATGACCAGCGCCAGCGGCGGCACGAACCACAGCGGCAGCGAAACGGCCAAGGCCAGCACCGCCACCAGCGTGGCGCCCAGCGCCCGCAGCGCCCCGCCCCAGGTGGAACCCCCGTGCTTGCGTTCAAGGCCCGGGAAGCGCCGAGCACTGACCAGCGACACAACGGCGGGCGCAACCGCCAGCGACACCACCAGCAACGCCACGATGACGATCACCGGCATCGCCGCGAACACTACCACCAGCGGCGCCAACGCCGTTCGCACGCTGCCCCAGCCCAGAGCTTCAAACCAACCGAGCACGCCGTCGATGAACGACACATCGTCAAAGCCGGTGCGCACCACGGCCACCGCGTCGTCCCAAAAGAAGTAGCCCAGGGCGAGCGCCAACACTGCCATGCCCAGCACTGGCAGCAGCGACAGCACGATCACCCGCGGGTGCAGGCAATAGGCAGCGGCCCGCCAGCCGGCATCCAGCAGCGGCCGCAGGCGCCAGGCGGCTGGCGGCGCCGGGGGCAAAGCGTCAGTCGCCATCGCCGCCGTCGAAAAGACCGCCCAGCACCCCACCCGCCGCGCCGCCACCCACCAACCCGCCCAGCAACGAGCTTTCTTCACGCGAGCCGCCGCGTTGCGGGGCCGCCGCAAACACGCGTGAGGCCAGGCGCGAGAACGGCAGGCTTTGCAGCCAGACCGTGCCCGGCCCCGTCACCTTGGCGAAAAACAGCCCTTCGCCGCCAAACAACGCCGTTTTCACTTTGCCCACGTATTGAATTTCAAACTGGATGCTGGGCGTGAAAGCGACCACGCAACCAGTGTCGATCAACAGCGTTTGCCCCGGCTGCAGCACGCGTTTGAGCACCGTGCCGCCAGCATGAACAAAGGCCAGCCCGTCGCCTTCGAGCTTTTGCATGATGAAGCCTTCGCCGCCAAAAAAGCCGACCGACATGCGCTGCTGCAGGTAGATGCCCAGCGACACGCCTTTGGCGGCGCACAGAAAGGCGTCTTTCTGGCAGATCAGCATGCCGCCGAGCTGGCGCAAATCCATCGGCAAGATCTTGCCCGGGTAAGGCGCGGCGAAGGCCACGCGCAGCTTGGTCGACGCCTGGTTGGTGTAGACCGTCGTGAACAGCGATTCACCGGTCACCAGCCGCTTGCCCGCGCCCAGCAGTTTGCCGAGCAGGCCGCTCTGGCTGGCCGAGCCGTCGCCAAAGACGGTATCCAGCGCAATGCCGGCGTCCATGAACATCATGCTGCCGGCCTCGCCGACCGCCGCTTCGCCCGGGTCGAGTTCGATTTCGACGAACTGCATTTCGGCGCCTTTGATCTCGTAGTCCACCACGTCCATCGCCATATCGGCTTGCTCCTGAAAAGTGTTGTTCGCGCATCGTAGCGGGCTGCCGGAGGTGCTGGCGGCGCTACAAATCCCCGTTGCGTTGCAGCCAGGCGGCCAGCGCCAGCGCGGCTTCCAGCGTAAAGGCACCGCTTTGCAGGCGCTGCAGCAGTTGCGCACGGCTCCAGCGTTCGAAGCGTTCGACTTCGCCGTCGCGGTTGACTGGCACCAGCGCGGGCGGCACCGGCCGCGCCACCCACTGAATGTGCTCGACCATGTAACCGTGCGGCAGCGGGCGGCGCACCGTCAGGCGGCCGAACGAGGTCACCGACGCCAGCTCCGCCCAGACCAGGCCGGCTTCTTCCCAGGTTTCCCGGCGCAGGGCATCGGCCGCACTTTCACCGGCGGCTTGCAGGCCGCCGACGGTCGTGTCCCACAGACCGGGGTCGGTCGGCTTGGCCCAGGCCCGCTGCTGCACCCAAATGCCATTGTCATCGGCCAAGCCGAGCAGGTGGACGGCGTGGGTGGCGATGCCCAGCGGCCGCACGCTGGCGCGCTCGATCACCGCGTGTGAACGGCCCTTGTCGTCGGTGACGGACAACAGCTCGCCACGCCAGCCGTTGCACAGCCCGGCGCCATGCAGCCATTGCGCGATGCGCGCCAGCGCCTCATCCGGCGGCCCCTGCACGGCCCAGCCGTCGGCTGACGGCTGCAGTGGCAAGCCGGCGTCCGACAAACGCTGCGCCAGCACCGGCTCGATCGAACCAATACACGCCTGTGGCTCCGCCAGCCACAGCGACTCGCGCGGGCGCTGCGGCGGCTGGTGGGCGCGCTCACGCAGCAACGCCAGCCAGTCGCTGTTGCTGTTGCTGTTGCTCATGTCAGCCGGCCTCGCGTAGACGTCATGAAGGCCGGGGCAGCAACGACAGCAGCCATCACGTCAGGCCACCCAGCGGCGGGCGTTGATGAACATCTGCAGCCAAGGGCTGGCGCCGGTGCCGGTGGTGGGCGTCCAGCTCATCTGCAGCTCGCGGAACACGCGTTCGGGGTGCGGCATCAGCGCGGTCACGCGGCCGTCGTCGGTGGTCACCGCCGTCAGTCCTTCGGGGCTGCCGTTCGGGTTGAACGGATAGCGCTCGGTAGCCGCGCCGGTGTGGTCGACGAAACGCAGCGCGCGCCGCACCGTGGCTGCATTGCCTTGACGCGAAAAATCCGCAAAGCCCTCGCCATGCGCCACGGCAATCGGCAGCCGGCTGCCGGCCATGCCGGTGAAAAACAGCGACGGGCTGTCCAGCAC
>JANXMO010000556.1 GCA_025354615.1 Burkholderiales bacterium
GTGCCATTTGCCTTTTCCTTGTCGCCAACGACAAGAATGAATGGCAGCTTTTGTAGCGAGTGCTCGCGAATCTTATAGGTTATTTTTTCGTTCCGCAAATCGGTTGTCACCCTAAGCCCTTGTTTTTGCAGCGAATTTGCAACTTCCAAGGCATAACTTGCTTGCTGATCAGTGATATTGAGAACACTGATTTGCAGCGGCGCCAGCCACACAGGCAATGCGCCTGCATGCTGCTCAAGCAAGATGCCGATGAAGCGCTCGAGGCTGCCGACCACGGCGCGGTGCAACATGACCGGATGGGCGCGGGCACTGGTGTCGGTGACGTATTCGCCGCCCAGCCGCTCGGCTGTGTTGAAGTCGACTTGCATCGTGCCGCACTGCCACTGCCTGCCGATCGCATCTTTTAGGGTGTATTCGATTTTGGGGCCGTAAAACGCGCCTTCGCCCGGTGCCAGCAGGAAGTCACACCCCGAGCGGCGCAGCGCTTCGGTGACGGCGAATTCAGCTTTGTCCCACAAGGCGTCGGAACCCACGCGCTTGTCAGGCCGCGTGGCCACTTTGTAGATGATGTCGGTGAAACCGAAGTCGCGGTAGACCTTCTGCAGCAAGGCGGTATAGGCGATGCATTCATCCAGAATTTGCTCTTCGGTACAGAAAATGTGCCCGTCGTCCTGGGTGAAACCGCGCACCCGCATGATGCCGTGCAGCGAGCCGCTCGGTTCGTTGCGGTGGCATTGGCCGAATTCCCCATAACGCAGCGGCAAATCCCGGTAGCTTTTGATGCCCTGGTTGAAGATGAGCACATGGCCCGGGCAGTTCATCGGCTTGAGCGCGTAGTCCCGCTTCTCCGATTCGGTGACGAACATGTTGTCGCGGTAGTTGTCCCAATGGCCGGTCTTTTCCCACAAGGCCTTGTCCAGGATTTGTGGGCCTTTGACTTCCAGGTAACCGTTGTCACGGTAAACGGCCCGCATGTACTGTTCGACCTGCTGCCAAATCGCCCAGCCCTTGGGGTGCCAGAACACCAGCCCGGGCGCGGCCTCTTCCATGTGGAACAAGTTCAGCTCACGGCCCAGCTTGCGGTGGTCGCGCTTTTCAGCTTCTTCAAGCATGTGCAGGTGGCGCTGCAGGTCCTCCTTGGTCGCCCACGCGGTGCCATAAATGCGTTGCAACATCTCGTTGCGGTGGTCGCCGCGCCAGTAGGCGCCAGCAACCTTCATCAACTTGAAGTGCTTGAGCCGGCCGGTGCTGGGCACGTGAGGCCCGCGGCACAGGTCTTCGAAGGTGCCTTCACGGTAGAGCGACACCTCTTGATCCGCCGGAATGCTGCTGATGATTTCGGCCTTGTAGTGCTCGCCCAGGCCCTTGAAATACGCGACCGCTTCATCGCGGGGCAGCACCCGGCGCTCCACTTTTTCATCCAGTTTGCTCAGCTCGACCATCTTGGTTTCGATGGCCGCCAGGTCATCCGGCGTGAAAGGCCGCTTGTAAGCAAAATCATAGAAAAAGCCGTTTTCGATCACCGGGCCGATGGTGACCTGCGCGTCGGGAAACAAGGTTTTGACGGCATGGGCCAGCAAATGCGCGGTCGAGTGGCGAATGACATCGAGGCCTTCGGCGTCACGTTCGGTGATGATGGCCAGACGGGTATCGTGGTCGATCATGAAATGGGTATCGACCAGACGCGCCTCTTTTCCGTCGCCCAAGCGGCCCGCCAATGCGGCCCGACCCAGGCCGGCACCAATCGACGCGGCGACTTCGGCCACTGTCACCGGCTGCTCGAATTGGCGATGCGAACCATCAGGAAGTTGAATCGATACCATGCAAGCGCTCCGAACAAAAAAGCGCGGCTGAACCGCGCTTTCAACAAAACAATAGAAAAATGCAGCCTTTCCAGCTCAGCCGTGCGGTGGCATGCCGCGCCGCTGTTGACCCGGCTTGCGCTGGCCTGCATGTCATCAGGTCATTCGCCTTCCAATTGTAGACAGGCGTTCAATCGCGTTTT
This sequence comes from Burkholderiales bacterium, assembly GCA_025354615.1. GTDB lineage: Bacteria > Pseudomonadota > Gammaproteobacteria > Burkholderiales > Burkholderiaceae_C > JANXMO01. The sequence continues at coordinate 2,006 of JANXMO010000556.1, forward strand.
GAGCATTCCATCGAGTGCCGGCAAGCGCATGGCCAGCGGCAAGGCCAGTGCACTGCGTTGCGCCACACCCCAGATGGGCTGCGGGAAATGGCTGTCCTCCGCAAAGCGGGCCACTACGTGCCAATGCAAGTGCGGCACCATGTTGCCCAAAGCAGCCAGATTGACTTTGACCGGCCGCAGCTGTTCGATGAGCAAGCGCTCGACCGCACACACCAAGGCCATGCAACGGTTGCGCTGCTGAACCGTCAAGTCGGACAACTCGGCCACATGGCGTTGCGCAATCACACGGTAGAACGCCGGAAAGGCCTGGTCGTCGACCCGAACGACACGCCAATCGGCGTCTTCCCAAACAAGCAAGCCGCCCGGTTGTTGGCACAGCTCGCAAGATGCCACGTTCAAACCAGTACGCGCTCGATGCCGCCCTCGTTGGCCACAGCCACGTAGTTCTGCATCCAGTCAGGCCCGAGGATTTGCCGCGCCATCTCGACAACGATGTAGTCCGCTTCCAGCAAGCCGTTTTGCAAGTCGCCGCCGTAACGGCTCAAGCCCTGCAAGCAGCTGGGGCAGGAAGTCAAAATTTTCACGGGGCCTTTTTCCGCCACGGCACCGGTGGCCCGCAGTGTGGCCTCGTCCTTGCGCAGCTGCTCTTCCTTGCTGAAGCGAACCTGGGTGCTGATGTCGGGCCGGGTCACGCCAAACGTGCCGCTTTCGCCGCAGCAACGCTTGCTGTCAATCACGTGAGGGCCCACCAGCGCCTTGACGGTTTTCAACGGCGCCTGCAACTTCATCGGGCTGTGGCACGGGTCGTGGTAAAGGTAACCGCCGCCGCCTCCGGCATCGCCCAGGGTGATGCCTTTCTCGAGCAGGTATTCGTGGATGTCAATGATCCGGCAGCCGGGAAATATCTTGTCGAATTGATAGCCCTGCAGCTGGTCATAGCAGGTGCCACAGCTGACGACCACGGTTTTGATGTCGAGGTAATTCAGCGTGTTGGCCACGCGGTGAAACAACACACGGTTGTCGGTGATGATTTTTTCGGCTTTGTCGAACTGGCCGCTGCCGCGCTGCGGGTAGCCGCAGCACAAGTAGCCGGGCGGTAACACGGTTTGCACGCCCGCATGCCACAGCATGGCTTGCGTGGCCAGGCCCACCTGGCTGAACAGGCGTTCCGAGCCGCAGCCGGGAAAGTAAAACACCGCTTCGGTGTCAGCCGTCGTCACCTGCGGGTGGCGGATGATCGGAACGTAGTTCTTGTCCTCGATATCGAGCAGTGCACGTGCGGTTTTTTTGGGCAGCCCGCCGGGCAGCTTCTTGTTGATGAAGTGAATGACTTGTTCCCTGACCGGCGCGCTGCCCACGGTCGACGGCGGTGCGTTGGTTTGTTTGCGCGCCAGGCGGCGCAACAAATCATTGGCAAGGCGCTGGGCTTTGAAGCCAACGTCCACCATCGCCATGCGCAGCAGTTTGATGGTTTGCGGTTGGGTGGCGTTGAGCATCCACATCGCCAGCTGGTTGCCCGGGCGCACGCTCTTTTTCCCCATCTTGCGCAACAGGTTGCGCATGTTCATCGACACGTCGCCGAAGTCAATGTTGACCGGGCACGGGCTCAGGCACTTGTGGCAAACCGTGCAGTGGTCGGCCACGTCTTCAAACTCTTCCCAATGCTTGATGCTGACGCCGCGGCGCGTTTGCTCTTCGTACAAAAACGCCTCGATCAGCAACGACGTAGCCAGAATTTTGTTACGCGGGCTGTACAGCAAGTTGGCGCGTGGCACGTGGGTTGCGCACACCGGCTTGCACTTGCCGCAGCGTAGGCAATCCTTGATGCTGTCGGCAATGGCGCCAATGTCGCTTTGCTGCATGATCAACGACTCGTGGCCCATCAGCCCGAAACTCGGCGTGTAGGCGTTGGTCAGATCGGCACGCAACACCGAGTTGCGCAGCAGCTTGCCTTTGTTGAAGCGGCCTTCGGGGTCGACCCGGCGCTTGTAGTCGGT
>JANXMO010000569.1 GCA_025354615.1 Burkholderiales bacterium
GGCGTTGGCGGCGCGGTGGCTGAAACGGTTGGCCGACTGATGAAGCAACTGGGCCGCGACCGACAAGTGCTGGCCGTTACTCACTTGCCGCAGGTGGCGGCCTGCGCGGACACGCATTTCGTGGTGTCCAAATCCACCGCCAGCGGCCAGGCGCGCAGCGAGGTGCGCACGGTGCAGGGCGAAGCGCGGGTGGCCGAACTGGCGCGCATGCTGGGCGGCGAACGGCTGTCGGACACCAGCCGTGCACACGCGCAGGAAATGCTGGCTGCGGGTCGCCTCATCGACACCGACACCGGCGCCGACGTCGGCCTGGACACCGCCCCGTCGGTCCCGGCGCGTCGCAAAAAATGAGCGCCGCTGCAACCGGCACTGCGGCTGCCGCCGCGCTGCGCGAAGTCGTGCTCGTTACCGGCATTTCCGGTTCGGGCAAATCAGTGGCGTTGCACGCGCTGGAAGACGCCGGCTTTTTTTGCGTCGACAACCTGCCGCCCGAATTGCTGCGCGATTTTTTGCGCCTTGAACACGAACGCTCCGACCGCCGCGTGGCGATTGCGGTGGACGTGCGCAGCGCCGGCTCGCTGCCGCACTTGCTGCCACTGATGGCGCAGCTGCGCGAAGAAGGCGTGCAGGTGCGCTCGGTGTTCCTCGACGCCACCACCGACGCGCTGGTGCGCCGCTTCTCGGAAACCCGGCGGCCACACCCACTGTCTCAACACACGCCGCAAAACGCCTTGCCGCGCGCGCAATCCGCTGCGGGTACGCCGCCCATGGCGCCCGATAACACGCATGCGCTGGTCGAGGCGATTGAACTCGAGCGCGAACTGCTGTCGGCGCTACGCGAAGTGTCGACCGTGATCGACACCAGCTCGCTGCGCCCGCCGCAGCTGCGCCTGTGGATGCGCGATCTGGTGCACGCGGCCGGCCACCCGCTGACGCTGGTGTTCGAGTCCTTTGCCTTCAAGCACGGCGTGCCGCTGGACGCCGATTTCGTCTTCGACGTGCGCGTGCTGCCGAATCCGCATTACATCCGCGAGCTGCGCCCGCAAACCGGGCGTGACCCGGCCGTGGCCGCTTACCTGCAGGCGCAGCCCGAGGTGGGCGACATGCTGTCGCAGATCGAAGGCTTTCTGCAGCGCTGGCTACCGGCTTTCGAAGTCGATCAACGCAGCTACCTGACGGTGGCCATCGGCTGCACCGGCGGCCAGCACCGCTCGGTCTACCTGGCGGAAGCGCTGGCACGCTGCTTTGCCGATCGCGCACGCAGCCTGGTGCGTCACCGCGAGCTTGACGCGCGCGGCTGAGCGGCGTTTTGCCAGCGCACCGTTGGTGCAATCTCTCAAGGCCCGAGCGGATACCGTCGCCACATGCCTGCGGGCACGACGACGCAACCTTCAGCCCAGCAGTTTACGCAGCGGCGCTGGCAAGCCCATTGCGCGGGCTTCTTCGATGCAGCACCAGCGCCCGCCTGGCCAGACGGCCACCAGGCTGTCGACCGCAGCCGGGCCGGCGTCGGGCGGCAGCGTCCAGCGCAGCGGGCGCAGCGTCCAGTCGAAATGTGTCAGCGCATGGGTGAACGACGGCAGCCATTCGCCAGTGCCTGGCCAGGCTGCGCTGGCCGCTGCGGCAGCCTGCGCCGTGTCGAACTCCGGCCAGCTCCACAACCCGGCCCAAACGCCGCTCTCGGGCCGCCGCACCAGCCACACACGGCCTTGCCACTGCAGCCATAGCCATACCTGGTCACGGCGGCGGCGCTTGAGCTTGCGCGTCTTGACCGGATAACGTTCGGGATCAGACTGTGCAGCCGCCACGCAGCCGGCAGACAACGGGCAGATCAGGCACTTCGGTGACCGCGGCGTGCACAGCGTGGCACCCAGGTCCATCAAGCCTTGCGTGTATGACTCGATGCCGTGCTCGGGCAGCAGCGCGGTGGCGCGCTGCCACAGAGCGCGCTCCTGCGCCGGCTCGGCCAGGTCACCATCAAAGCCGAGCACCCGCGTCAGCACCCGCTTGACGTTGCCATCGAGAATGGCCACGCGCTCGCCAAAACAGAAAGCGGCAATGGCCGCAGCCGTTGAGCGGCCGATGCCGGGCAGCGTTTGCAACGCGGCGCTGGTGGCCGGGAACTGGCCGCCGTGCGCTGCTACCACGGCCTGCGCGCAACGGTGCAAATGACGGGCGCGGCTGTAGTAACCCAGGCCGCTCCACAGCGCGAGTACATCGTCCAGCGGCGCCGCCGCCAGCGCCTGGACATCGGAAAAGCGGTCAAGAAAGCGCGTGTAGTAGCCCAGCACGGTCGCCACCTGCGTTTGCTGCAGCATGATTTCCGACAGCCACACACGGTACGGGTCGCGCGTGTTCTGCCACGGCAGCGTGTGGCGGCCGTGCTGGCGCTGCCAGGCGATGACGCGCTCGGCAATGCCGGCTTCTTCAACCCCGCGGGCCGGCGGCGCCAGGTTCAGCACCGCACGCGCAGCAGCAGCTGTCATGCGGCGCGAGCGGCTGTGGGCAATCGGCTGTCGACGTTGGCGGCCTCGTCGCGCACCGCTTGGCCCAGTTCAGCCACACGGCGCGCCAGGCCCGACAGACGCTCCGTGTCCTGCGTCAGCTCGGCGAGGCGGCTCTCCAATTCACCGGCGGCAGCCTGCACGCGCTGCAAGGCCTCGCGGCGCTTGCGAAAGCCGCGGCGGCGGTCACGCAGCTGGGTGTCGACCAACGCAGAGGTCGTCTTGCTCCACCGTTCCAGCTCGGCACTCGCAGTCTCGAACACTACCCGCAGCCTGGCCACCAGCATGCGGCGGAACTGTTCACGGAATTTAAGGTTCGCCAGGCGCACGACGTGGCCCAATCCCAGAAATTGCAAATAGCTGCGCTCAATGACGTCGAGCTCGACCGTGAAGCGATCGAGGTCAACCGCGGGCGCCACGGCCAGAACAAAGCCGAAATCGGTGTTCAACCGCTCGAACTGTGCTGCCAGCATTTCACGCAGCTCCTGGTCCCGCCGGCCTGCCTGACTCAGCAGTGCGCGCAGCCGCTGGCACAGCCCGGCAAACGCGCGCCGCGCGCCCAGGTGCAGCAGCGAAGCGGCCATTTCGGCTTGCAGATGTTCCACTTCGCTGCGCAGCTGATCGCTGGACAGCTCGGCCAAAGCCTCCTTCAACATGCGCGCGTGCACCGAGCGCAAGGCCTGCAGCCGCGACGTGCACTGTTCGAACTCGGCCGCGTCGGCGTCGACCCGCTTGAGCAACAACGCCAGCCGGCCGCCGCTCTTGCCGCGCAGCGCTGCCAGCTCGATCAACTGCTCGGCCACCTCCCGGCGCTCGCCGCCGAGCTGGCGCGCCGCGTCCGACTCCAGGCGCAGCGCCGTGGTAACAACCTGCTCCCGCAACGCGTTGCGGCGCAGCGGCAACAGCTCGGCCGCCAGCGCCTGTTCCAGCGCCTCGATGCCGCTCGCCGCCAGGCCTTCGTCATCGGCCGTGACCCTTGCGGCCAGCGCCTGGCGCGCCGACAGCGCAAACACCTGCGCCAGTGGCAACCCCAGGCTGGCGGCCGTGGCGCGGCGCTGGCTTTCCACCTGCGCGGTGATGCCGGCGACGGGCAGCAGCGGGTCGGCCAGCGCATCGATCTTGTTGAGCACCACGAAGCGCGACAGGCCGCGCGCGTCGAGATGGTCACACCAGATGGCTTTGTCGGATTTGGTGACACCGGTGTCGGCGCCCAACACGAACACGATGGCGTGGGCCGACGGCAGCAGGCCCAACGTGAGCTCCGGCTCGGCGCCAATCGCGTTGAGGCCGGGTGTGTCGACCACCACCAGGCCCTGGCGCAGCAACGGGTGGGGGTAGTTGATCAACGCGTGGCGCCAGGCCGGTACCAGCACCCGCTCGAAGGCCTCCAGCGGCGGGTTGTCATCGGGCCGCTGGTCATCCCAGAACCCCAGTTGGCGGGCGTCGGCCAAGCTCACGCTGAGCGTGCGCGTGACTTCCTGCAGCGCCTGCGGCAAGGCGTCGGGGTCAGTCAAATCAATCACCAGACGTGACCAGCGCGCCGGCTGCTGGCGCAACTCCGACAGCGACACGCAGTCAAGCCGCGTGGCGATCGGCAGCAGCGACAACGAAGGCGGCTCCGCTGCGTCGAACGCCAGCTCGACCGGACACATGGTGGTGCGGCCCGGCGTGGCCGGCAGCACGCGCCGGCCGGTGTCGCCAAAGAAAATCGCGTTGATCAACTCCGACTTGCCGCGCGAAAATTCGGCCACGAAAGCGACGATCAGCCGGTCGCTGGCCAGCCGTTCTGTCAATGCCGCCAGCAGCTCGCCCGCACCTTCGTCCGCCAGCCGGTGCGCTTGCAAGAAGCGCATGAACTCGCCCACGCGGTCGCACACGGCACGCCGCCACTGGCTCTGCGCATCGAAATGGTCGGCAAACGTCGGCATGGCGGGGGATGAAAAAAGGCTGATCGATCGTAGCGCAGGAGGGCAAGTGACGGGCTCAAACTGCAAGACAGCCCGCGCCCTGTTGATGCCGGCCGTTGTCACCGCCGTTGACAGTTAGGGCAAAAAAACGTTGACCGCTGCGCTTGTACGATGCGCCGCACCGCGGTGCCGCAAATGGTGCACGGCAGCCCGGCCCGGCCGTAAACCCGGGCTGAAAGCTGAAAGCGCCCGGCGGTGCCATGGGCATCGTGAAAGTCGCGCAACGTCGATCCGCCGGCATCCAAAGCGCGTTGCAGCGTGTGCCGCACCGCCGTGGCCAGCCGCTCGGCGCGCGGGCGGCTGATGCAGTCGCTGCGCGTGCGCGGATCGATGCCAGCTTCGAACAAGGCTTCGCATGCATAAATGTTGCCCGCGCCGACAACGATGTCGCCGCCCAGCAGCGCCTGCTTGACCGCCACGCGCCGGCGTTGCAAGCCGGCATGCAAATGCGCACCGTTGAAAACGGCATCGAACGGCTCCACTCCCAGGCCGGCCAGCAAGCGGCCGGCCAGGCCGCTGTCTTGCGCCGGTGACCACACCACGGCGCCGAAACGGCGCGGGTCGGTCAGCCGCAGCGTGCCGAGGCTGGTGTGCAGGTCGAAATGATCATGCGCACCTGCAGGTGCGGTTGTGGCACTGAAGGTCAGTGAACCCGACATGCCCAGATGCAGCAGCAAACCGCCAGCGTCCAGCGGCAGCCACAGATATTTGCCACGCCGAACTGCTGCGCCAACGGTCTGGTGGACCAGCTGCTGCGCGTCAATGCCCAGCGGCCAGCGCAAAGGTTTGCCGACACGTACACCGGTCACACGGGCGCCGCAGGCGCGGTCTGCAAAGCTCAGGCGCGTGACTTCGACTTCCGGCAGTTCGGGCATGGCATCAATTATCGCAACGCTGAACCTGTCGCACGGTGCAGGCGATGGCGGCGTGACGACACCTTAAACTTCATCACAGCCCCAAGGAGTTGCCGATGTTGTCCCCTCGCCCTTTGTTCAAAGTGGCTCGCCTAGCCGCTGCGGCAGCCGCTTTGTTGATGGCAAGTGCGGCAGTGGTTGCCGCACCGGCGCGCGCACGGGCGCTGCCGGCACCTGGCACGCCGCAAAAAACCAGCGCAGCCGTTGAAAACTCCCGGCTTGATGCGCCGTTGTTTTATCAGTTGCTGGTGGGTGAACTGGAGCTCGGCGCCGGCGCGGCCGGCACGGCCTACGAAGTGATGCTGGATGCAGCGCGCAAGTCACGCGATGAACAGCTGTACAAGCGTGCGACCGAGATTGCGCTGCAGGCGCGAGCGGGCGACCAAGCAGTGGCCGCCGCAAAGGCCTGGTTGGGCGCGCATCCGCAGTCGGTTCAGGCACACCGGTATCTGGTGCAGATCCTCATTGTTTTGAACCGGCTGGGCGAAGTGGCGGAGCCCTTGCATGCACTGGTGGCATTGACGCCGGCCAACCAGCGCAATGCGTTGATCGACAGCTTGCCGCTGTACTTCACGCGCAGCGCCGACCGCGCTGCCGCTGCCGCAGTGCTGGAGCAGGCGCTGCGCACCGAGCTGCAGGCAGCGCCCACGCGCGTCAGCGCACTCGTGGCCACGGGGCGGGCCTGGTGGGGTGCTGGCAAGGGGAACCGCGCACTCGAGCTGGCACAGCGAGCGCAGGCCGACAACCCGCGTGCCAGCGAGCCCTCGCTGCTGGCGCTCGAACTGCTGCCCACGTTGCCGGCGGCGCAAGCCATCGTCACCGAACACCTGCAGACGCAGCCGGGCGACGATGAAATCCGCCTGCTGTATGCGCGCGTGCTGGGTGCATCGCAACGCTATGCCGAAGCAACGGCTCAATTGGAGCTGCTGACGCAACGGGCACCGCAAACCGCGCCGCCGTGGCTGACGCTTGGCGCGCTGTACCTGGAACTGCGTCAGCCGGCGCAGGCCACAGTGGCGCTGCAGAAATTCGTTGAGCTGGAGCAGGAAAACGTGCTCACCCCCCCTGTGATGGAAGAGTCTCGTGAAGATGCGGACGATGCTGGCACACCGACTGAGCTGACACGCAACCGTGGCCTGGTCACCGCATGGCTGATGCTGGCGCAGGCGGCTGAGCAGCAAAACCAGTTCGCAAGTGCCGAAGCCTGGCTGGCCAAAGTCGACAGCCCGCAACGCGCACTGGAAGTGCAGTCACGGCGCGCATCGCTGCTGGCGCGGCAAGGCCGGCTGCCAGCGGCCCGCGCACTGATCCGTCAAACGCCTGAGCAACGACCTGAAGA
>JANXMO010000578.1 GCA_025354615.1 Burkholderiales bacterium
CTCGGCCGCAGGATGGAGCAAGTCAACGGTGTAAATGGGAACATGGCGCGTGCCGCCCATCAAATCGTCAATTTTGGTAGTGGCTCTGACTTTGGCCGTTGAAAACGCAAGTGCACTTGCACCGCCGCCCAGTGAAGAGGCGACATAGGATGTGCCAATGGTCGGCCACAAGTGAGTAAAGACGTATTCCGGCAGGAAGTGGCGCCGCGCCGCCTGGAATGCACTTGAGGTGACGCCTGGAAACCAGGCTGTCCAAAGCGCTTTGCCGCCGCGAATATCTTGTGCGTGTTGCGCCCAGCCTCGTGCGCTGTTTGCATTGTCTTTGTAGACTTTCAGCTCTTCTGGGGTGCGCTGTGTGAATTGGGCGACACCGGCCACCATCTTCATTCCCACCTCGCAGGGTGTGGGCACCAGTACCTTTGCGTCGACGGGCTTGATTTGTGCCAGATTGTTGACTTTCGCCCGCACTTCCGCGGCACCGATCATCAATTGCTCCACCAATATCGTGATAAACGCCCCCATGGCGCCGCCGATCAGCCATTGGTCAATGTTGTGCAGTCCCAATTCCTCGCCGGTCGTACCCAAGCCCGCCACAATGCCGTTGCGCACGGCGGAGCGTAGGGCCGACGTGATGGAGCCTTTCATGGTTTCAAAACTGACCGCCAGGGAGGTGTCCCACAATGAGTTGTGAATGTCAGCCGAGCCTCTTTCATACGTTTTTCCAAAGGTCTCGATGCGGGCCAAGTCAATAGGCGCTGCCCAGTCCACGTATTTTGTTCTGTGTGCCCTGTACTCAGCCTCTTGTGCGGCACTGGCAAAGGTAAGCGGATACGCTCCCAGCTGTGCTTCTATTCTTTGTTTTGATTTTGCGAGGCTGGGTTTGCTGTTGGTAACCGCGGCTTCGCGTCTCGCGGTTGGAGGCGTGCGCGGTACCACCGGCTCCTCAGTGATTTCACTCGATGAAACAGGAAGGCGCAGGGGCTGCAGCTCGGTTTGATGCGCACTGCCATTTGACGAAGGCGCCGGCAGGGAGGCGCGCCGCAGTGGTATGTCCTCTGACAGTGGCGTCCTCGTCTGGCGTCGAGGAAGCAGGCGTTGCGCTTCTTCCGCGCCCGGTGGGCCATTTCCCCCTGGTAGTCGTTCTCGCGCCGGAGAGGTATTCGGGGTGGAGAACGGTGTAGCGGGAACGGGGAGCGGGGGCATGGAGCGAATGCGGCGGGGCGTCATGGCGACTGCTCCTCGCCCAAAGCAATCGCCCGGAGCACATCGGCCGCCACTCCATTGGCTGCATCCAGCAGTTGAACCACTTCCGCCGCATCGGCAGACCACGCCAGCGGGTGCATTTGCAGCAGCCCGTTGTCCGACAGCCCCAGCCACAAGCCCAAGCCGGCCATCAGTGATGCCTGCACTTTCATCAAGCGCACCACCTCGTCACCCGCCAGCTCATGGGCTGACATGGGCAACAGCAAGTGCGGCTGCCCGACCGCGCGTTCACCGTCGTCCATCACGTGGATGCGGCACGCAAAGCCGGTCGGGCTGTCAAACGGATGGCCTGGGGCCAGTGCTTCACCGGGCGCCAGTGCCAGGCCCAGGTGCACGGCCACGGTGCTCATGAAATCAGCGCTTTCGGCGGCGAAGCCGGGGCGGGGCGGGGCGTCTGCTGCCGGAGGAATTTCGAAATCAGGTTGGGACATGGCAGGGCTCGTTTTCACAACAAGTCTCACCCTAAAGCAACAACCTGTTTTTTTGATGACAAATCTCTCAGGGTTTTGCAGGGTATGCGGCTTTCCTGCGGGAAAGCGTGAAATGCGCCCGCTGCTGGCCGGGCCGGCTTCTTTGTCAATTGCCCCGCCGGTTGACATCGCCATGTCACATGTCGGCGCAACCATTCATCTGTTTTCGTTGTTTGTTGTTTGCTGCAGCCCTTGCAAAGGCGACCCACCATGCGCTCAGTCTTCCGTTTTTCGCTACTGTCTCTTTCCGGCCTGTCGTCACGCGCCCAGGCGCCGTCTTTTCCGGTCATGCCGCGTGAGCTGAGCGTGTTCTGGAATGGCGGCGACGCCTTGCGCTCGAGGCTACTGGACGCGGTGTCGCTGCTGCTGCCAACGGGCGAAGACTTTCTGGCCACCACCGTGGCCGACGGCTCGGCGGCGGCGCAGCAGCGGGGCACCTGCAGCGCAGCGCTGCAAGCCGAGGTGGCGCGCTTTGTTCGCGAAGAAGTGACCCACCAGCGTGCCCACCGCCTCTACAACCGCCGGCTGTGCGCGTACGCGCCGGCGCTGCGCCTGGAACAGCGCATTGCCGCGTGTGTTGACCAAATGGCAAGCCAGTCGCTGCCCATGCGGGTGGCGCTGGCAGCCGCCATTGAGCAAGTGACGGCCATGCTCGCGGTTGAACTGTTGCGCCCGGGCAGCAGGTGGTTGGTTGAAGGGACGTCTTCGCAAGCACAGGTATGGCGTTGGCATGCGCAAGAAGAAATTGACCACCGCGACGTGTCCATCGAGGTCATGAATGCCCTGGGTGTCAACCGGCTGACGCGTTGCGCGGCTTTCGCCGCCGCTTCCTATTACCTGGCCTACGACGTGCTGTATTCGGCTGCGGCCATGTGCCGCGCCGATGTCAAAGCTGGGCGCCTGAGCGGCTGGCGGCTGGCGGCACAAGTGGGGTCGTTTGCTTTGCAAGCGTTGCCCAGCATGG
>JANXMO010000583.1 GCA_025354615.1 Burkholderiales bacterium
GTTCTACATGTACTCTGCCAGCGTCTAAACCCTTGAAAACTCTTGTGTACATGCTGATGAGGGTATGCTCGTGGATCACGAATTGCACAAGCGAGGGCTTGGAATCGCTGATAGTCCCATAGGCGCTGTTGCCGCCTTGAAGGTATTGGACCTGTCATCCAATTATTTAATAGACGTTGATACCAAGGCCAGTTCCATCATCAGCGCACTTGAAGCCAACAAGGCTTTGACACATCTCAATCTGAACTGCAACCCTGATCTGGAAGGAGACAAGGCAATTCAAGTGATCAGCCAGCTGACTTCGCTGACCGAGTTGCATTTGAATGGAGTCGTCGTGTCGAAGGACAAAAGTATCGAGGCATTGAGCCGTCTCTCTTCATTGACCTCTTTGAGTCTTGCAGGCACTGGCATGACCGACAGCAAGGTGCAAAAACTTTCAGAAGCATTCAAAGGCAGTGGTCTCAAACACCTCGATTTGAGTCAAGTGGGAACCGACGCATCGGGCAATCAACGCTCCCGTAAATGGAACAAGATAAGCGACAGCGGCGCGAAGGCCTTGATCAAAAAATTAGAACAATTGAGAAATCTCAATCTGAACAACAATAACGGAGTCGGCCAGAAATTGATTTACTCGGTACGCAATGACTACCCCTTGCTCCGCATGAATGTATAAGTGAACTGTACGGGACTTAGAACCTATCCGCAAATTACATTAACCCTCAACGGCACCTTCCGGAAGGCGATGATCGCTGCGGCGAGATGGTTGAGCGCCAGGAAGCTGCGTTCGAGCTTTTCATAGCGCACGAGCAGCTTGCGAAAGCGGTTGAACCAACTGTGGCAGACCTCGACCACCCAGCGCCTGGCTTTTTTGTTCGGATCGCGCCGCTTGATGTCGGCCTCCTTGCGACGGCCCACGACATGAGGGATGTAGCCGTGGTCTTCGATGGTGCGAAGGTGCTCGGCACCGCGGTAGCCCGCGTCGGCGCACAGATGCTTGTTTCGCCGATGGGGCGGATCCTGCCGCTTGACGACGATGGCGCTGAGCACCTCATCGAGCCGCTTGCAGTCGTGCACGTTCGCCCCGCTCACGACGAGCGACAAGGGGACGCCACGGCCGTCGACCAGCAGGTGCCGCTTGCTGCCTTTTTTTTCCCCGATCGGT
>JANXMO010000597.1 GCA_025354615.1 Burkholderiales bacterium
CCCGACGTGGACGATGCTTTTGTGCGGTCCCTGGGAATCGAACAGGGCACTTTGGAAGCATTGCGTGCAGATGTGAAGAAAAATCTCGAGCGCGAGATCAAATTCCGCATTTTGGCTCGCAATAAAGCGGCCGTCATGGATGCCTTGGTCAACGTTGCCGAGTTGGAGGTGCCTCAATCGCTGGTCAACGCCGAATCTGAACGGATGATTGAATCAGCCCGTGCCGATTTGAAAAAGCGTGGCGTCAAAGATGCTGACACCACGCCGATTCCCGCTGAAATTTTTCATTCACAAGCGCAGCGGCGCGTCAGGCTGGGGCTGGTTGTGGCTGAACTGGTCAAAACCCATCAATTGCAGGCGCAGCCACAACAGCTGCAATCGCACATTGAAGAACTGGCCCAAAGCTATGAAAAGCCGGCTGACGTTGTTCGCTGGTATTTGGGCGATCGCCAGCGCATGGCCGAGGTTGAGGCCGTTGTGGTCGAAAACAATGTGGCTGAATACGTGCTCGGCCGTGCACAAGTGACCGAACGAGCAGTGCCCTTTGACGAATTGATGAAAAACTGAGCTTGTTTTTGGGCAAGTTCAACGCATGTTCGTTAAATGCAAAAGCTTTACGCCGTGATGCACTGCATTTGCCGCCTTGTTGCGCTTTCTGTCTGCAGGCTTTGAGACAACATAATCAGCCATCACTTTGCAAGACTGCATCCACAGGACGTTGACATGAGCGCAATCGATACACAAGCATTGGGCATGGTGCCCATGGTGATTGAACAATCTGGCCGCGGTGAACGCGCCTATGACATCTACTCTCGTTTATTACGCGAGCGGATTGTCTTCTTGGTTGGCCCCGTCAACGATCAAACAGCCAATGTCGTCGTCGCACAGCTGTTGTTCCTTGAGAGCGAAAATCCTGACAAAGATATTTTCTTTTACATCAACTCTCCAGGCGGGTCGGTCAGCGCGGGCATGTCAATCTTTGACACCATGCAGTTCATCAAGCCGCAGGTGTCGACCCTGTGCATGGGCATTGCGGCCAGCATGGGCGCCTTTTTGTTGGCAGCGGGTACAAAAGGCAAACGACTGGCACTGCCAAATTCGCGTGTGATGATTCATCAGCCATCCGGCGGTGCACAGGGTCAAGCCACTGATATTGAAATTCAAGCACGCGAAATATTGAAATTGCGTGAGAGTTTGAATGCCATTCTCGCTGAGCGTACCGGGCAAACGCTCGAAAAGATTCGCGCTGACTCAGAACGTGATTTTTTTATGTCAGCCGACGAGGCGCGCGACTATGGTCTGGTGGACCAAGTCATTTCAAAACGCAGCTGAAACGCGAAAAAGTAACTGCGTAGCCGGTAGGGTTGCACGATGACGGCCTGTTTGAGAGGCTTTCTTCAAGGTATGCTTTTTTGCTGTTTCCCATATCATTCTTTTTCCCTCTGCCCAACGGGAACATCCATCCATGGCTGAAAAAAAAGGCTCTTCCAGCGAGAAAGTCCTTTACTGCTCCTTCTGCGGTAAAAGTCAGCATGAGGTGAAAAAACTGATTGCTGGCCCGTCGGTTTTCATCTGTGATGAATGCATTGAGCTATGCAACGACATTATTCGCGATGAAGTTCCTATTGAAGGGACGGAAGCAAAAACAGCCAAGTCTGATTTGCCAATTCCAAGCGAAATCAAAGCAAGTCTTGATCAATATGTAGTTGGCCAAGACACCGCAAAGCGCACTTTAGCAGTTGCGGTATACAACCATTACAAACGGCTCAAGCATATGGGCCGCAACAAGGGAGATATCGAGCTTTCTAAAAGCAACATACTGCTTATTGGTCCCACTGGTTCTGGAAAAACCTTGCTCGCGCAAACATTGGCCAGATTGTTGAATGTGCCATTTGTGATTGCAGACGCCACCACGCTGACAGAAGCAGGATATGTGGGCGAGGACGTTGAAAACATCAT
>JANXMO010000636.1 GCA_025354615.1 Burkholderiales bacterium
GTGGTCGGCCTGCTCAAGCTCAGCCCGTACTACGCGCGGCCCGAGGTGCTGGCCTTGCTCGCCACACCCGGTAAAAAGCCGAAGAAAGTGCCCGATCCCAGCCAACTGGGCGGCGAAATCTGCACCACCCCCGGCATGCCACAGGACGTTCGCTTTTCGCCCGACGGCAAGCTGCTGTTCGTGGCCGACATGATGGCCGACGGCGTGCACCTGGTGGACGCCGTGACTTTCAAGCAAGTCGGCTTCATCGCGACCGGCGTCGGTGCCCACGGCTTGTACCCGAGCCGCGACGGCAAACGCCTGTATGTTGCCAATCGCGGCAGCAACCGCGTCAACGGCAAACCCGGCGGCAAGGGCAGCGTGTCGGTGATCGACTTCGCCACACGCACGGTGGTCAAGACCTGGCCCGTGCCCGGCGGCGGCAGCCCGGACATGGGCAACGTCAGCGCCGATGGCAAGTACCTGTGGCTGTCGGGCCGCTTCGACGACATGGTCTACCGCTTCGACACCAACAGCGGTGAGGTCGACAAGGTCAAAGTTGGGCGCGAACCGCATGGCTTGACGGTGTGGCCGCAGCCGGGCCGCTATTCGCTCGGGCACACTGGCAATTTGCGCTGAAGGGCTGCGTGCAACCGCTGCAAGCCGTTGCACGCAGCCTTGCTGGTTGCCCCAACCGCCGCCTGCCCGCAGAAAACGGGCAGGCAGTACCATCCCGCACCCGGCACCGCGGCAGCGGGGCGCATCCAACAACCCTGTGATGGAGAACATTCGAATGGCAACTGCGAAAACTGCAGCAAAAACAGCGGCAAAAAAGGCCACGACGATCAAAGCGGCCGACTCGGCGGCCCCGGCCAAGAAGCGGGCGCCCAACGCTGCTTTCATGAAAGCCTTGACGCCCAGCGCCCAACTGGCCGAGGTGATTGGCGCCACGCCGCTGCCACGCACCGAGGTGACAAAGAAGGTCTGGGAGTACATCAAGGCCCACCATCTGCAGGACCCAGCCAAGAAAACCATGATCAACGCCGATGCGAAGCTCAAGGAAATTTTCAAGAAAGAACAGGTTTCGATGTTTGAGATGACCAAGCTGATCAGCGGCCACCTGAAGTAATTTGTTGAAGTTCACGCCTGCGCTCGCCGCAGGTTTGCGCGGGGCGCCCTGTAGCTTCGCATGGCAGCGGTGCCGGAAGCGGTCCTCATTCAAGGGAATGAAGGGCCTGCAGCGCATTGCCAGCATTGCCCCAGTTGATCGCAGGGCAGAACGCCAGGCCGACTGCCGGCACACGGGTGAATTCAGGCTTCGATGTCTGTTTTGCAACCAGGTGCGCGTGTTGCCCCATGCACAACAAGGCGCATCACCTGTTTGAGGGGCTCTTGTTGGTAGGCCTGCAGTGTGTGCTTTACCTCACACCTTCACTTGCTGGATCAATGCCACCATTGGACACTTTCGAATCACCGATCTTCCACCACGTGGCCTTCATCGTGAACACTTTGTCAACTGTAATGCGCACTGCCAGGTTCGCCAGCTTCACGTGGCTGTTGTGGAGTGCGGGCGCCCACGCGGCCACGCCCGCCGCCTGCTCTTGGGACAGGCCCGGCCACAACGCCTTCACTGGCGATGTGGTGGCAGCCATTGACCATTACAGCGACATCCCGGCCGATGTGCGCGCAAAGCTCAAGGCCCGCATGGCGGCGCGCCAATACGACGAGATGGTGACCATCCGCCGTGACGGGATCGTCGGCAAAGCCGGTTATGACAGCGCCATCCGCGACATGCATTTTGGCCACGACGGCCGCGTTTGCAGCACCGTCACCCGCTCCGCCTGGACGGCCAAAACCGAAGAGCGCGGGCTGGTGTACTGTGAATCCGGCGAGTGCATCCTGGTACCTACCGTCTGCCGCAATGTCAGCCGCATTCATCGCCATGCAGGTGTCGAGCCGCTCGACCCCGCGCCCGGCGCCGGCCTGACGCCAGCAGCAGCGGCCGCCCCGGTGGAACTGCCGGCTGAGCCGCCCGGCGCCGGTTTCGCCACCGCCGCCGGGACGACCGGCGCCCCCATCGCCGGGCCCGCAGGTCTGGGCACCACGACCGATGCACTGGGCAGCGGCAACGGCGGCGAAAGCGGTTCGTTCACCAGCCAGGCCCAGCCGGTGTTCTATCCGCCAGGTTCAGTGGTCAGCGGTTCGCCGGGTGTTTTAATCACCGGCGTGGTGCCCGAGCCGGGCGCTGCACTGCTGATGCTGCTGGGAGGCGGGTTGTTGCTGGCATGGGTTGCAGCTGGCAAGCGCCGCGCAGGTGTGCAGCGCCACCACCCGTTGCGTTGAGCGCTTTACCGCGCACCGGCTGCGTTGCTGTCGAGGATTTATTGAGTCAGCATCAACGAACTTGAATCGGTTGTTGTCGCGTCATCCTTTGAACGCGTCTTGGTGCGCCGGCCCCACTCACTGCGGCCACTTTGGGCAACTCAACGCGATCTTGCTGGCCGCGTCCGTCGGCGCCAACAGACCGCTGCTGACGAGTTGAGGTTGCTCCGTCAAAGCGTATCCACAGTTCAAGGCGGTTGAAAGCAGGGTGCGGATGTTGCCGGCCTTGCCGTCGGAACCGCAATGGTCGAGCTTGGTGCCCACGTCGCGCTGGCGAATGGCGTCGTCATAACCTGCGGTCAGGCAATCATCGATTTCCTTGAACACCAGATTGGTCAACGATTTCTGCAAAAACGCTTCAAATTCCGAGTAGTCCGATGCG
>JANXMO010000641.1 GCA_025354615.1 Burkholderiales bacterium
AACTCAACGCCGCGGCTGTCATCCTCACGCATAACCACCCGAGCGGTGTTGCCGAACCATCACGCGCCGACGAGCACCTTACGCAAACTGTGAAGAACGCACTCGCGCTGGTCGATGTGCGCGTGCTCGATCATCTGGTCGTCGGTGGCGGACAGGTGACGTCGCTTGCAGAGCGCGGCCTTTTATAGCCAGCGCCCGCCCGGACCGTGTACCGGGCTTTCAACCAAAAAGCCACGCACGCAGCCCAAGCAGCGCAAGCGTCGCCGCGCTGCCTGTCAGCGCGCTGCTTCCAATTGCGATCATCCAGTCGCGCCGTGTGCGCCGCAAAACATGCTCGTTGAGTGCCTGCTGGATGGCTTGCGTCGCCGCTTTTTGTAGGGTCGCCTGTTGTTGACCTACCAAGCTCTGGGCCGCGTGCTCGGTGGTCTTGAGCACGATGTTCGCCGTTTCCACCCGCAGTTTCGTCACCAGCTCGTCCACCTGGGTTCGGTATTGCGCCGTCGCATCGGTGACCGCGGCGGCTGTGGCCTTGGCGCTCTGGTCGGCGTTTTCGAGCCTTCCGAGCAACGTTTGCACATCGCCTAGAAGCTCGGCGAGCAGCGCCTCCCTCGCGTTGCTCGGCTTGCCATTCATTTCAACTCCAGCGCCTCGAAGCATGCGTCCAGTTCGGGCAGCACTCCGACCGCCAGGCGCTTAACCGCAAGCTTGTCCGCCAGCTCGATTTTCTCGGCCTGATCTTTCGCCTTGCCGATCATGGCCTTGTAGTCGGTGTCGTCGGCCGCCAAATCGCTGATGCTGCGGCCGTCGTGCTTCACGAGCTGATAAATCTCGTTGTCGGTCAGGTGCGCGGCCAAATTGATGGTGGCCACGCGGTTGGCTGTAAGAAATCCCAGCAGCGCCGTAAATTGCTTTTCCGGTGCATCGCCGTCCTCGACGCGGTTCAGCACGATTTTGATCTTCTCGGCCGGGACGCCCATCTTTACCAGTTGATTCGCCGTGTTGGCGGTGTCCTTCTGTTGCTTCACATCAGGTACGGCCGGGATCACGAAGTAGTCGAAGTCATCATGGCTACCTTTGAACTTGCGCATCAAGCTCAACAGGTCTTCGACGTTGCTGGCTCCAATATCGACAATCAGATCGTCGCTGGCCAGCATGTACTGCTGCAGATGTTTGAAGTCCCGGCCGCGAAGCGCGTCGGCCTCTTGCTCATCGGCATTCGCCGACTCAACCGAGACAATTTCGGCCTTCTTAATGCGCGGCGCGAGCAAATGGCGCGCGATTGTGGTCTTACCCACGTTACCGCTGAAATTGATGATGGCAACTTTCATTGCTTGCTACCCTTTTTTTTGAACAGTGGATTGGCGGTGTGTTGATCGAAGTAGCCCTCTACGTCGACCTCTGAGCGCGATGCATTTGGAGAAGCCGCTTCGGTGGCATCGCTTGACTCCGTCGGCCGCGTCGCGGCTTGCGGTGCTGACGGCGCAGCAGGCAAGGGCGACGCCAATCGGGCCACCTCTCGTTGCACCGTCGCCCATCCGACAACGATGCCGGCACTTGTCAGCGCCTCATGAATCGACCGGATCGTGTAGCCATCGGCCCGTAGACGCGCAATCTCACTGACAAACCCCCGCAATCTTCGTCGTGCGTGACCTGGTGGTTCGGTCGGCTTAAGCTCCATTTGCCGCACTTTACTCGATTTATATTCGCCTGATACCCGATAAAAACTCACTTATTAATCAGATTCTACTCGTTCGACACCCGACATTAATGCGTCATTGCCGAGAACGCGACTTGCGAAGTCGGATTGAGACCTTATTTAATTCTTTGCAGGATAGGCTACTACCGGTAAATGTACTACACTTTGCGCATGGCGTCCGACCAATCAACCACCTCATCGCGAGCCGCTGGCTTGCTCTCCGTTCAACTCGGAGCCAACCTCAAGCTGGAGTGGACAAAGTGGTGCGCCCTGCGCAACCAAGTTCCCGGAAGTGCACTGCGCGGCCTGGTTGAAAGAGTTATTCGAGAGGGCATAGAACTGCCGTCAGACCATCCAAGGACTTCATTGCGAGTCGACCTTGGAAAGCACCCTGACAAGGGACCCAAGGTCAGTCGCGAGCTTCAATTCACACCTTCCGAGAACGCCGCGGTCGAGGCCGCAGCCCGCGGGCAAGGGTTCGGCTTTCAGGAATGGGTGATTGCTGCAGTTCGGGCTGCGCTCACCAAAGTGCCGACCTATGGACAGGCCGAGCTCGAAGCGCTGACGCAAAGCAATGCGCATATGGCTACAGTGGCAATCGAGCTGGGCGCACTGCGTCGCCAGGCAGGCGGCGATGAGTCAGCCGATGCAATTGCCAACATCGAGGCTGACGTTCGCCGGCATGTCGAGACGGTGAGTACCGCAATGGCGCAAGGAGCACGTCGGTGGCAACTGAAAGTTTGAGGGTCGGTCGTGCATGGGACGACGAGTTCCACGACTGGACGGATCAGCTGCAGCTTGGGCGCAAATTGAAAAAGCCTGCAAGTGCAGCAAGCAAGTCGTCGGCTTGGACGGGCAAGCCGATGCCTGTGCGCGAGCCGGGGGACTATCCGGGCAAGGGCACCAAGGCTGATGTGCGTGCGCGGCTAAGGGGCGTCGCCAGGCAGGGGCGACAGGTCGTCGTCAAGATCACGCCTGGCAAGAACCACACGATGCGCGCCGTCCGCAAGCATTTGCAGTACACCGGTGAAGACGGCCAGGGCGTTGTTCATGACCAGGACGGACATGAGCACCGCGGCGGAGAGGAGGTCGACGATTTGGCTTGGAAATGGCAGCACGTGGGTCCCAAAATGCCCGATGAGGCCGATACACGACTGGCGTTCAACATCATGTTTTCGATGCCGGAAGGAACTGATGAGCGCGCCGTGTTTGCCGCGGTGAAGGCCACGGCCGAAAGCGAGTTTGCTGGCCGTCAGTGGGTGATGGGGCAGCACTTCGATGAACCGCAAGTCCATTGCCATGTGTCCGTGAAGGCTGAGGGAATGAACGGCGTGCGCCTCAATCCTCGCAAGGCGGATCTGCATCGTTGGCGTGAGCGTTTTGCCTATGAGTTGCGCGAGCGTGGTGTCGAGGCGGAAGCGACGCGTCGGGCCTCTCGGCTCCATCAGCAGCGCGTCAACAAGCCCTGGGCCGTCACGCGTCTCGAAGAGCGCGGGTTGCCCACAAACGATGCCTCCGGCGAGCCAGATGCAAAGCGCGTGAACAAGTGGAAACAAACTGAAAAGCAAGCTGCCAGCTCGTATGAACGGATCATCGATGCGCTCGACCGTTCTGACGATGCAGCAGACCGAATACTTGCAAGAGAGCTGGCGCAAAGCTTGGTAGGGCAGCAAGCAAGGAAGACAGTTGCCGGAGACGATAGAAACAAGCGCGAACTTGAAAGGACCTGATGATGAGCCACGACACCGCTGCACTCAAAGACTTCGAGCCGGGCGTCTTTATCCATCTTCATGACGTGATGACCGGCATTCGCAAGCTTGCGCGTGTGACCGAAGCGGGGTGCACTTATGTCGATTTGGATTCAGACGATTGCACCCCCCTTCCGATTTACGCAACGCTTGATCCGCAGGAAGTGGGCAACATGCTGGGATGGGGCCTTCACCTGGTCGACTCCAAGCCGCAGCTGCATCCAGCATGGCAGGCGTTGTGTGAACGCCTCGTCAATTCAGGGGAGGGTGTCCTGGTCTACAACCGTGCCGCACGGTGGTCTTTTGACAATTTGAATTTTGATTTTGATCAAGCCATGGCCGCCGCCAAGGCCGAAACGGCGACGATTGCACGTGGGCGCAAGGCGCTCGACGAGATGGCAAGCAAGGCCGGAGCTTTGACATGAGCTTCGAGACGATGGAGGGGCAGCGCCGCGAGGCGGCTGATGCGATACTGACCAAATTCGGAGCGTCGATCGAGCAGGCCGAGCAAAGGACGGCAAGCAGAACCAGCGACCCGACTTTGAAGAAGCTTATGGCTGCGCGCATGGCGCTGGAATATGCGGTGCTGGCGACGGCACGTGAAAAGAAGACCGCCACTGAAGTTGTCGCTACGGCGCTTCACGGCACCAACGTCGCACAGCAAGCGGCGATGCTTAAACACGGGACCGAGGCGCTCGCGCAGGCCTACCGCGTCGAACCCGAAGTCTTGGTCAATGTGTTCGCGGGTCGCTTAAGCAACGTCGACATGCCGACCGGTTTGGGTAGCACCTCTGAGATCGATCAAATGGTCGACGCATGCCGCAACCTTGTCACGTCGATTGTCAAAGACGAATATGCAAACCGAGGTTTGTTCGAAAACGGCATTGGCAAGAGCGAAAGTTTCATTGCGCCGAAATCGGAAGTTATTGTCGCGCCGGCCAGAAGCGAGCTGGCAGCGCGGCTGGCGTTCATGGAGTCCAGTATCGATGCCGCTGTTGAACATGGTTCTATTGGCAAGGCTAACGGCGAAATGCTGAAAGAGCGTATCGAAGCCCAGGTGTTTCAGCCGCGACCGCCGCAGTTGCTGCAGTTCAGCAAGCAGTTCACGTTTTTCTTCGAGGAGCGTGGCAAGGGCATCCGTATCGAGGCGATGAAGGAAGTTCGAGGCGTTACGCAATCGCTAACCGTTCAGGAGATCAACGCCCAGCTGAGACGGTTGATGCCCGCGTCGAGCCGGCCCGGTCGCCCGACCGATCATCGAACATTCAATCCACTTGAGCGTTAAGCCATGGCTGAAATCAGCACGCTCATCCTAAATACCGCTGGCACTGTGAGTGAGCAGAGCAGCCCGTTCCTCGTTTTTAGATTGAGCTGGACGGCTTACCTACGCGAGCTGTGGGCCCTCGTTATTCGCTTGCTTTTATGCGTTATCGGCGCAAGCGTCGTATCAATGGGATTGGATCGTTTCGCGCAGCTGCAGACCCAGTCATGGTTGCCAGTGCTCGGCTTGCTATTCGCGATTGGCTGGACGGTCTATTCCGTGATGCTGACGAATTCAGTTCGGCTGTACAGCGATGAGACTGGTGTATGGATGAGCTCGGGTGTTTTCCCATGGGAAAAGGGCATGAGAGGCGTCCAGTGGCGCGACCTGGGCCAAGCCGGTTACACCCAAAGTTTCTTGAGTTGGCTGTGCAAAAGCTACGACGTGCGGATCTCGCACCGCTTCACAGCAGGAGCGGAGCTCTATTTACGCAACGTGCATCAGGGCAACCTTGCGGTTGAGCATGTAAACGGCGTCATGGCGCGGCTCCAGGGTCGGGTGGTGCCTTGACGTGCGTTCAGCGCCGCGCGGCCGTGGGCGCCGCGTCGTCCGCTTTGGCTGGTAAGCACCAGATCAGTTCGTACCGGAAGCGTGGGAAAAAATTTGGCTGATCAAAGAAGGGGTCCCCTCAGAAAACGGATCGCAAAGTACGCTAAGGTCAATCCGCCTACTAGCAGCTTCCCTCCGATCAAAGTTTATGAGGGCGTTAGGTCAGCTGTTCCCGGTCTCGCCGTCAGTCGTAGCGCGTTCGTGATCACCGACGCCGAGCTCAAGCTCATCGCCAGTGCAGCGATCATCGGCGACAGCAGCCAACCCGTCAGCGGGTAGAGAACGCCGGCGGCCAGCGGAATGCCGAGCGCGTTGTAGACAAAGGCGAAGCCGAGGTTCTGCTTCATGTTGGCGATCGTCTCTTCTGAGATTCGCCGCGCCTGAGTGATCCCGCGCAGGTCGCCTTTGACGAGCGTGACCTGTGCGCTGTTCATCGCCACCTCGGTCCCGGTGCCCATGGCCACGCCCACGTCGGCCTTGGCGAGCGCCGGAGCGTCGTTGATGCCGTCGCCCGCCATTGCCACAATCCGGCCTTCGCGCTGAAGCCGCGACACGAGATCGAGCTTGTCGGCCGGCTTGACCTCGCCGTGAACTTCGACAATGCCGAGCTTGGCCGCGATCGATTTGGCCGTCGTCAGGCCGTCGCCTGTCGCCATGACGGTGCGGATGCCGAGCGCCTTCAAACCGGCAAGCGCCTCGGCCGTGCTGGTCTTGATCGGGTCAGAGACCGCGATCAGTCCAGCCAACTGCCCATCGATCGACAGGTGTATCACGCTCGCGCCTTCCTGGTGCAGTGCCTCGGCCTGGGAAGACATGGCGTCGACCGTGACACCGATTTCCTTCATCAGCGCCGTGTTGCCGAGCGCCACGGCCTTGCCGCCGACCTTACCCCGCACGCCGACCCCGGTGCTCGACTCGAAGGCCTCGGGTTTGTCGAGTTGCAGACCCTTCTCGCGCGCCGCACGGACGATCGCGGCGGCCAGCGGATGCTCGCTGCCCTGGTCGATGCTCGCTGCCAGGCGCAGCACCTCGTCGGCGCTGAAGCCTGTTACCGCCACAACCCGGTCGAACGCCGGCTTGCCCTCGGTTAGGGTCCCCGTCTTGTCGACGATCAGCGTGTCCACCTTGCGGAAGTTCTCGATCGCCGCGGCGTCGCGGAATAGGACGCCTTGAGTCGCCGCCTTGCCGGTCGCGACCATGATCGACATCGGCGTCGCCAGGCCGAGCGCGCAGGGGCAGGCGACGATCAGCACGGCCACGGCGTTGATGAGGCCGTAGACCCATCCCTGCTGCGGGCCGAAGATGCCCCAGCCGAAGAACGTCAGCAGGGCCACGCCGATCACCCCGACCACGAAGTAGCCGGCCACCTGATCGGCCATGCGCTGCATCGGCGCGCGGCTGCGCTGCGCCTGGCCGACCATCTGAACGATCTGGGCGAGCACCGTCTTCGAGCCGATCGTTTCGGCTCGCATGACGAGCGCGCCGGTCGTGTTCATCGTTGCGCCGATCAGCTTGTCACCTGCCTGCTTGGCAACCGGCATCGGCTCGCCGGTGAGCATCGATTCATCAACCGCGCTGCTGCCTTCGAGGACGGCGCCGTCGACCGGCACTTTCTCGCTGGGGCGCACTCGGAGCGAATCGCCAATGTGCACATGCGCCAACGGCACGTCCTCTTCGGTCCCGTCGGCGTTCAGGCGCCGCGCCATCTTCGGCGCCAGTCCGAGCAGCGCCCGGATCGCCGCTGACGTCTGCGAGCGGGCCTTGAGTTCCAGCAATTGGCCGAGCAACGTGAGCGAGACGATCACCGCGGCGGCCTCGAAGTACACGGAGACCCGACCCATCGAGACGAAGGCGGCCGGGAAGACGCGGCGCGCCATAGTGGCAACGACGCTGTAGATGAACGCGGCAGACGTGCCGAGCCCGATCAGCGTGAACATGTTCGGGCTGCGGTTGACGACCGATTGCACCGCCCGGACGACGAACGGCCAACCTGCCCACAGGACTACCGGTGTCGCGAGCGCAAGCTCGACCCAGCTCTGGGTCGCCATGTCGAACAGCCCGAGCCGGTCGCCTGCCATGGCGAGGACCGTGAGCGGCAGCGTCCACCAGAAACGGTGCCGGAAGTCGACGAGTTCGGGGCTGTCGCCGTCCTCGAGACTCGGCATCTCGGGCTCGAGCGCCATGCCGCACTTCGGGCAACTGCCCGGATGATCCTGGCGGACCTCCGGGTGCATGGGGCAAGTGTAGGTGGTCCCGGGGGCGACGGGTGTCTCGGCCACTTGCGGCGCTGCGGCGCTCGTCGACGTGGACGGTGTGTACTTGGCCGGATCGGCCACGAACTTCCCCTTGCAACCGGCACTGCAAAAGTAGACCGGCTTGCCCCCCTGCTCATGCACATGGGGCGACTGGGCGGTAACCGTCATCTTGCAGACCGGATCCTTGAGCTGGCTCGACGCGTCGGTCGATGCCGATGCCGATGCCGATGGCGCGGTCCGCGTCGAGCAGCAGCCGGCGTTCCCCGACGAGGCAGGAGTCGCCGCAGCCTTGCGCGGGGCGCATCCACAACCGCTCGCAGGCGTGCTTTGCACGGACCCGTTCACCGATGCCGAAGGACCAGGGTTCTTCGCGCAGCACCCGCCGCCAGAGCTCGGTGGGTGCGTCTGATGCTCGTGGGCAGGCACGGCATCGGGCTCGACGCCGCCCGGGCGATTGTTCAGCTTTTCCATTGCTTTCTCCAAGCCGGTGAGGTCACCGCGTTGCAGAGCCTAAACTCCGTACTCAACCCCAGAGTCAAGGCATTTCCGCCGTGAGGTCATCCCAAGTACCCGAGGCGCTCACGATCGGCCGGCTCGCCCGCGCCGCCGACGTCGGCGTCGAGACCGTCCGCTACTACCAGGAACGCAAGCTGCTGCCGGTGCCGACGAGCGCCGGCGCGTTCCGCCATTACCCAATCAAGCTGGTCGAGCGCATCCGCTTCATCAAGCAGGCGCAGGAACTCGGCTTCTCGCTTGAAGAGATCGGTGAGCTGCTGCAGCTCGAGGACGGGGCTGATCGGGTCTCGATCCGCCGCATCGCTGCTGACCGCCTGCAGCAGATCGAGGCGAAGCTCGCCGACCTCAAGCGGATGCAGCGCGTCTTGAAAGGCTTGCTGACCGAGTGCGAGCACACTGAAATCGACTTGCCCTGTCCGATCATCGGATCGATTCGTGTGCCCTTGCAGCGGGCAGCGCGAGTCGAAAAAGCCTGGGGCGGGGGCTGAGATGGCGTCGCTACAGACTTGGTCTTCACGGCTGCCGGCGCTGCGAGGTGGTCTCATCGGCTTGGCAGCAGCAGTGTCCTTTGGCCTCAGCACGCCGCTGGTGCAACGATTCGGGATCGGAGTGGGCAGCTTTTCTACTGCCGCACTGCTCTACACCGGCGCCGCAGTGGCCGGCGCGCTCGCCCGCCGACCAATCGACCGTGAAGCGCGTGTCCGTCGCACCGACGCCGGCCCACTGCTTTTAATGGCGCTATTTGGCGCGGCGATAGGCCCTGCGGCATTGGCGTGGGGCCTGCAGCACACGAGCGGTGCCAGTGCGTCGCTCATCCTGACGCTCGAGGTCGTGTTTACCGCGGTGCTCGCTCGCTTCTGGTACGGCGAAGCAGTCGACCGTCGGGTTTTGCTGGCGATGACGCTGTTGACGCTGGGTGGCGTCGTGCTAGTGGTCGATCGCGCCGACGCCGGGGGCGGACCGCTGCTGGGGCTTGTCGCGGTGCTCGGCGCCACGGCCGCCTGGGGCGTCGACAACGCCCTCTCGAGACGCGTGGCGGAACGCGACCCGGGTCAGGTGGTCATGATCAAGAGCCTCCTGGGTGTAGCGGCGACGACTTCGGTGGCGGTGGCGCTAAGGGAGCCGATGCCGTATCTGTCGGTCGCCTTGACGCTGCTGGCCATCGGCGCCACTGGGTACGGTCTCAGCCTGCGGCTGTATCTCCTGGCGCAGCGGGCTTTCGGGGCGGCGCGTACCGCCTCCGTGTTCGCGTTCGCGCCCTTCATTGGCGCTGCCTTCGCCTTCGCGTTGGGCGAGCGCGGTCTGACGGGTGGGATGCTGGGCGGGGGGCTGGTGATGTTCGCCGGTATCGCCCTGCACCTGTTTGAACGCCATGCGCATGACCACCGGCACGACACGCTGGAACACGAGCACGCCCACCGGCATGACGACGAACACCATCTGCACGCCCACCGGGTGACTCCCGAGGATGCGCACAGCCATCCACATCGGCATGAGCCCCTTCGACACGCTCACCCCCATGTGCCCGACGAACACCACCAGCACGCCCACTAAACGCTTGGCGTCAGAGTCGTCCTTGCAGAAAAACCATGTACGACCGCGGGCTTTCGCCGTAGTACGGATCGAGCCGGGAGGGTGCACTGAGAAAACCGACCAGACCGCCGATGCCCCACTTGACCGGGCCGGTCTTCGCGAAGTCGAATATGTAGCCGACCGAGAACTTGCGGATGCGGAACTCCTCGCCGTGCAGGGGCTGCCCCTCCTGGAACAGCTCGCTATTGGAAACCTGCTCGGCGCGGCCGAAGAAGGTGTGGGTGTCACGCAGGACGTAGGTCGATTCCAGCAGCCAACCGGGTTCCGACACGCGCATGTCGGGTCCGTTCTTCCGGTTGCGACCGTAGGCGAGCGTCGTGGCCCATTCATCGGCGCCGAGGTGAGCGTGATACGTTGCCGAGGCGGTCGTCCGCCTGACGCTGGTGTCAGGCTCGAGTTGCTCGGGACTCTTCAGGTAGCCGTAGCTCACCTGCATCGACAGCTCCGGCAGCGGGTTCCAGGAAAGCCGGGTCGACCAGGAGTCGAATCTGCGGGTCTCGATGTTCCAGCGAAACTGGTCCGGCTCGCGGCCGTTGAACCAGGAGGCTTCGAGCTGGACCGGCCCCTTGCTTGCGCCTAGCGTCGCGACGCCGAAGGTGATGTGCGTCGAATCGAGCCAGTGGTGGGTGAGCGGCGCCTCGGGGTTACGGATGCCGGAAAAGCGGTGCATAAAGGCTGTGGGTCCGAGGGCGGGCTCGCCCGGCAAGCCAACGTAGCCGAAGACGGCGCCGTCGTCGCCCAGCTTCAGGCTGTACGACGTCGACAGCTCCATGAAGAGATCGTGCGGATGCTGGCGGTCGACCAGCGGCGTCTTCCCGTCTGCCGTCTCGCCGGTCTCGAAAAGGAGCGGATAGCCGCGCTTGCCCATCGCCGGGTCGAGCGACACCATCGCTCGAAGCCCGATCGTGCCGGGCCCGACCGGGCGGTTGCCCATCAGCATGGCCATGCTTTCGGTGAAAGCCTTGCTGGCGCCGAGCGGACCGGTCTGCCGGTCGTAGATCCCGTTGACGAAGCCGTGCGCCATCAGCGCCCAGTCGCCCTCCATCGAGTGCAGCCCCATCATCGGCGACGTGTCGGGTTGCCAGGACGTGCCCGACCCCTCGCGGGACATCGAATAGGGGCCGAAGGCGCTTTGCATGGCCATGCCGTGGCCGCTCATCGGCATGCCCTTCATCGACGACATGTCGTGGCCTTCCATGGTGGACATGTCATACCCCTTCATGGAGGACATGTCGTGCCCGGGCATCGATGACATGTCGTGCGCCGCTGGAGGCGCCGCCGAGGCGGCGGATGCAGAACCTACCGGCGCAGCAGCTGATGGCTGCGCGTGCACGACGCCGGCGGCGAAGGTGCCGGCAAGCGCCGAAACGGCGAGGCAGGTCTTTGTGATCTTGAGTTGCATGGTGTTCCTTGAGTCGTTGAATGTTTCAAGTCGTTGTGGGCAACCCGCTGGCGCCGAGGACCGCGGCGACGACGAGCGCCGCCAGCAGGACGACCGCCTCGGCACGAAGCACGTGCACGAAGCGCTGTTGCGGCCGAACGGAAGCGCCCGGCGAAGTTCGCAAAGCGGCCAGGAGGCCGGGCATGACGCGCAACCGGTTGAACGCGCTGAGTGCG
>JANXMO010000642.1 GCA_025354615.1 Burkholderiales bacterium
CCCGGGGGGACGCGTCGTCATGAGGGGGCCAGTGGATGAGCCACAGGTCGACGTAGTCGAGCCCACTGTGGTCGTTGGCGCTGTAGCTGATCTGCAGGCCCCCGAGATCGAACTGGCGCATGTTGTTGAGTGCCGTCAAAAGTCTGTCACGTGTGGGCCGCGGGCCCGCCCGGCGCAGGCCTTCCGCCAGCACGCGGGCGGCCGCAAAGCCCTCCATCATGGCGGGTGAAATGCCTTTTAGTCCCTGCGTTTGTGCCAGCTCCACCGCTTCTTTGACGACGGGCATCGACAACGAGCGTTCGTAAGGAAACACCTGCATCACGATGGTGCCCGCCGCATGGCGGCCCATCTGCTGAACGAAACCGGTCGATGCGTTGTTGGACAAGGTGATGATTTGCGCCCGTGAGCCGGCTGCCCGCAGCGCGGCCGTGCCGTCGGCCACCGCCGTTGACGAGCCGATGAACAATACCGCCTGCGCGTTCCATTGCGCCACCTTGGGCGCGAGGGTGGTGAAATCGGGGCGCTCACGGTTGAATTTTTCATGGAGCACCGGCTGCTTGCCGAGCAGGGCAAAGGCCCGCGTTGCGCCGACGACGGCATCGTTGCCGAACGAGTCGTCGGTTTGCAGCACCGCAATGCGGTCCAGCCCGGTCAATACCAAATGGCGAACCGCGCGCTCGGCCTCGCTTTGATAAGTGGCACGCACGTTGAAAATGTAAGGATTGACCGGCTTGTGCAGCACCATGGCACCGGTTGAAGGCCCCACCAGCGGCAGCTTGAACTCGGCCAGCAGCGGCGCAATCGCTTCGGTGTGCGGCGTGCCGCGCGTCAGGAACAAGGCCACCACCTTGCGTTCGGTGATCAGGCGGCGAGCGTTGGCCACCGCGGTGTTGGGGTCGAAGTGGTCGTCGAGCGAAATCAGCTCGATGCGCTGCCCGTGGATGCCACCGCGCCCGTTCACGGCGTTGAAATAAAGTTTTGCGCCGGCATGGGTTTCGTTGACGCCGGATGCCACCGTGCCGGTGAAGCCAGCGGTCTGGCCAACAAGGATTTGTGCTGTTGCACCGCCGGCGCCTGCAATGCCGGCCAACGCCAACACGCCTGCCATCACCGACCGCTGGCATGCGGCGGCAACCCGCCAAGAGCAAGGAAAAAAGGAGGCCACAGGAAACGATTCGAGGCAGGCCAACATCGGCTCGCCAAGATTAGCCTTAAACGCACAGGTCAGCCATGAAAGAAAGCGCAGCTTGTGCCGCGCTTTCCTGCCTTGCAGCTTCGGGCCGTGCGTCTCAACCGACGATCGCACCGTTGGTGGACAAGGGATCCCAGCCCGGCGGGAACGCACCGGTCGGGCCGGTGCTGCCGCCACCGGTGGCAACGGGGCCTTTTTTCGAATCAGAAGAATTCAAAATGCCGTCATCCTTCAGATCCTTGCCGACTGAACGCAGGTCGCCCCATTGCGTTGGCCGGCCATTGGCGGATACGCTTTTCAGCGTTTCACCATTGTTGGCCGCGATCAGCGATTTTTTCCGGGGGTCGCTATCTGGCATCTCCCTGATGACCCGC
>JANXMO010000643.1 GCA_025354615.1 Burkholderiales bacterium
CCGACAAAGGCGTGCTGGTACGTACCCGGGTGTCTGAAATTCGTGAACTGGGCCGCGCAACGCAAGGTGTGACGTTGATTGCGCTTGACGACGGTACGACGCTCAATGGTTTGCAACGCATTGTCGAGAACGATGCCCAAATGGAAGGCGGCGCAGAGGTGGCGGGTAGCGCCTCTGCCGACGACGATCTTTCTCCACCCACTGCCGACGACGGCCAGGAACCACTTCAATGAAACGAATGCTTCTCTTGATGGCACTGTGCGGCTCAGCCGCTTGTGCCAGCGCTCAAACAGCAGTGGGAACGCCTGCGTCACCAACCAAAAAAGAGCTGGTGCAAAAGGTGCTACAGCTGCAGCAGTCGGGCTATGAAAACATGGCCCGCAACGTGGCCGAACGCCCAGCCATGCAGCTGATGCAAGACGTGATGCGCGTGCTGCAGACACAAGTCGCACCAGAAAAACGGGAAGCGGCAGGCAAGGCGATAGAAGCCGACGTAAAAAAATTCGTCGACGAAGCCGTTCCATTGCTGCGCGAGCGCGCGGTTCGATTGGCGCCCTCAACATTTGGTGTGGTTCTCGAAGAAAAATTCACTGAAGACGAGCTCAAACAGCTGATTGCCTGGTCGGAGTCGCCGGTGAACAAAAAATTTCAGCAAGCATTGCCTGAAGTTCAAAACAGTTTTATTCAAAAGCTGGTATCTGAAGCGTCACCGTTGCTCGACCCCAAATTGCAGGCGCTACAGCTGAAAATTCGTTCGACACTGGCCAGCACGAGTACCGCAGCATCTGGCGCCACCGCCGGGCGAGCGGCGCCTGGCTCAAGTGCAGTTAAAAAATAAACGGCCGTTGAACATGCCGAATCCTGATGGCACGGTCGACCTGCTGGGTTTGCGTGCACACATTGACACCGTAGACCGCGAATTGCTGGCGCTGCTGAACCGCCGCGCCGCGTTGGCGCTGGCGGTCGGTGAACTCAAGCTTCGTGAGGGCAGCGTGGCTTTTCGGCCTGAACGCGAAGCGCAGGTGATTGCTGGCTTGAAGGCTGTCAATGACGGGCCATTGCGGGCTGACAGCGTGGCACCGATTTGGCGGGAAATCATGTCGGCCTGCCGGGCACTTGAAGCGCCCAGCCGCATTGCTTATCTGGGCCCGGCGGGTACTTTCAGCGAAGAAGCCGCGCTGGGTTTTTTCGGCAGTGGCATTGCCAGTGTTCCTTGCGTCAGCGTTGACGAAGTGTTTCGCAGTGTTGCGGCAGGCGCCGCGGACTTTGGCGTGGTGCCGGTTGAAAATTCCACCGAGGGTGTGGTGGCCAGGTCGCTTGACCTGCTTTTGACCACGCCGCTGTTTGTGATCGGTGAAACCAGTCTTGCCGTGCGGCAAAACTTGTTGCGCGGTGAGCCTTCAATGGAGAACATCACCGCGGTGTGCGCCCATCCTCAAGCGCTTGCGCAGTGTCATGACTGGCTCAGCCACCATTTGCCGGCAATTGAACGCCGGCCAGTGTCCAGCAATGCCGAGGGCGCGCGCTTGGCAAGCCTGGAAACCGGGTTGGCCGCGATTGCCAGTGAACGGGCCGCCAGCCGGTTTGGCTTGCATGTCGTCGCCCCCGCCATTCAAGACGATCCGCACAATCGAACGCGCTTTGCCATCATTGCCCATCCGCAGCGCCAGCCGCAGCCACAGGCCTCTGGCCACGATTGCATCAGCCTTGTCGTGTCGGTGGTCAACCAGCCGGGCGCGGTACACGACATGCTGGTGCCATTGAAAGTGCACGGCGTTTCCATGACACGTTTCGAGTCCCGGCCGGCCCGTTCAGGGCAGTGGGAATACTACTTTTATGTCGATTTACAAGGCCACCCGGACGATCCTCGCGTGGCGGCTGCCTTGAAAGAACTGCGCGCCACCTGCGCATTCTTCAAGATTCTCGGGGTCTACCCGATCGATTCGCATTGAAGCAGGCGCGGCACATGTTCAAGCAGCTGGGTGTGATTGGGTGCGGCCTGATGGGCGGCTCGTTTGCGCTGGCTTTGCGCAAGGCGGGCGCCGTTGAACGCGTCGTCGGCTACAGCCCCTCGCCGGCCACAACTGAGCAAGCGCGTCGCCTCGGTGTGATCGATCACGCTGCTGTGTCGGTTGCCGCGGCCGTTGACGGCTGTGACATCGTGTTGATGGCCGTGCCGGTGTCGGCCAGTGAAGCCGTCTTCAATGCAATCGCTCTGCCGCTGGCGCCAGCGGCTTTGCTGATGGACGTGGGGTCGACCAAAGTCGATGTGGTGGCGGCAGCGCAGCGTGCGCTGGGCGAGCGGATGGCTGCTTTTGTGCCTTCGCACCCCGTGGCTGGCAAAGAAACCTCCGGCGTCGCTCATGCGGATGCGGCGCTGTACCAAGGGCAACAAGTCATTTTGACGCCATTGCCTTCAACGGATGTAAAGGCGTTGCAACGTGCCGTACAAGCCTGGATCGTGGTTGGCGCACACGTGCGTCAGATGACGCCCGAAAGTCATGACGCCGCTTTTGCCGCCGTCAGTCATTGGCCGCATTTGCTCGCATTCGCCTATTTGAACGCTGTCACCGGCCAGGAAGGTGGGATCGACTTTCTGACGCTGGCCGGGCCGGGGTTTCGAGATTTCACGCGCATCGCTGCCAGCAATCCGACCGTTTGGCGCGATATTTTGCTGGCCAACCGCGAAGAGGTGTTGAAGCAGTCAACGCACTTCCAAGCCAGTTTGCAAGTGATGGAGCAGGCGTTGGTGGCCGGCGACGGGCCGGCGCTGCAGGCGTGGATCGACCGTGCCTCACGCCACCGCAGCCAGTGGCAACCCACGCGTGGCCCGGCCCCCGCTGCGGTGGCTTGACAGACCCACAACAGCTTTTCTCGCTGCCATGTTCAACACGCCGTTTCTTGATTTGCCGCCCTTGTTGGGTGCTGCTGGCAGCGTGCGCTTGCCAGGGTCCAAAAGCATTTCGAATCGCGTGTTGTTGCTGGCCGGCCTGTGTGAGGGCACGACCGCCATCCACCAGCTGTTGGACAGCGACGATACCCAGGTGATGCTGGCTGCGTTGCGCACCCTGGGCTGCAAGGTGGAGGCTGCTTCTGGAGATGACTACGGCGTGCGCATCAGCGGCCTTGGCGGGCGCCTGCAGGTGCGCGAAGCTGCGCTGTTTTTAGGCAATGCGGGCACCGCCATGCGGCCACTGACGGCGGTACTGGCCTTGCTGGCAACACTGCAAGGCGGGCGCTTTGACCTCAGCGGTGTTCAACGCATGCATGAACGCCCGATTGGCGACCTGGTCGATGCGCTGCGTCCGCTGGGTTGCCGCATCGATTATTTGGGCCAGGAAGGCTACCCGCCGTTGCGCTTGCAAACCGGGGCCGCGCCACTCCAAATCAACGCGCCCATTTGCGTGCGGGGCGATGTGTCCAGCCAGTTTCTGACCGCGCTGCTGATGGCGCTGCCCCTGGCTGCCCAGGCGTCGCCTGTGGTGATCGACGTCACCGGGGAGCTCATTTCCCGGCCTTATATCGACATCACGCTGAAGCTGCTTCAGCGCTTTGGCATCGAAGTGATGCGAGAAGGCTGGAGCCGCTTCACGATTCCCGCGGGCTCTCGTTACCGTTCCCCGGGCGAAATACACGTTGAAGGCGATGCGTCGTCCGCGTCTTACTTCATTGCCCTTGGTGCGATTGCCGCTACGGCCGGGCCGGTGCGTATTGAAGGTGTTGGCGCAGCTTCGATTCAAGGCGATGTTGGCTTTATTGATGCTGCCCGCGCCATGGGCGCCCATGTGGAGGCAGGGGCAGGGTGGATAGAGGTGCGGCGTGCCCAGTGGCCGCTGCGGGCGATTGACCTCGACTGCAATGCCATTCCCGACGCCGCCATGACGTTGGCCGTGATGGCGTTGTTCGCCACCGGCCGCACCCGGCTCAGCGGTATCGCCAGCTGGCGCGTCAAGGAAACCGACCGCATCGCGGCGATGGCAATTGAGTTGCGCAAGCTGGGCGCAACAGTCGTTGCGGGTGATGATTTTCTGGAAGTGACGGCGCCGGCTGCTTGGCAAGCCGCCAGCATCCACACTTACGATGACCACCGGATCGCCATGTGCTTTTCGTTGGCGGCCTTCAATGCCTTGCTGCCGCAGCAAGCAGCGGCCGGAGTGGCCGTGCGCATCCTTGAGCCCAGGTGTGTGGCCAAAACGTTCCCCGATTACTTCGAGACGCTTTTTTCCATCGTCCAAACCCCCGCGGCACGAATTCCGGTGATCACCATCGACGGGCCGTCAGCGTCCGGTAAAGGCACCGTGGCCAGCGCCGTGGCCGGTGCACTTGGCTATCACTTGCTGGATTCCGGTGCCGTCTACCGTGCCACTGCTTTGGCGGCCAGCCGTAGCGGTATTGCATTGGATGACGAAACTGGCTTGGCCGGATTGGCCGCATCGCTTGATCTCGTTTGCAGCGCGGGCAGTGTTCGTCTCGATGGTTTTGAAGTGATGGATGCATTACGGGATGAAGCGGTGGGTGCCATGGCGTCCAAAGTGGCTGCGTTGCCAGCCGTGCGGACAGCGCTGCTGCGCCTGCAGCTGTCATTCCGCCAATTACCCGGCCTGGTTGCAGATGGCCGTGACATGGGCACCGTCATTTTTGACAAGGCCGACCTGAAAATTTTCCTGACGGCAAGCGCCGCCACCCGAGCCCGGCGCCGCCAGGCTCAATTGATTGAAGCCGGCATTTCCGCTAATATCGACACTCTTTGCGCTGAACTCGAAATGCGTGACGCTCGGGACAAAACCCGCCTCGTTGCGCCTTTGAAAGCAGCAGAAGATGCGGTGTTACTGGACAATTCCTTTTTGAGTATCGAGCAGTCCGTCGCTGCGGTGCTGGATATCTGGGAACAACGTAGGCCGTTTTGACGGCGTTTTTGATTTGAAGCGCCATCATATGGTTCGGCTTTGGCCGGTGATGTGACGCAGGCCCGCCGCTTCCCCTCCTGTGCCGTTCAAGGCATTTGAAGCGCCGGTTGTTTGACCCTTAACCCCGCAGCCGCGTGCTGCAAAGCTCACAAATGTCCCAAATGCAAACTGCCACCACCGAAGGCGGCGACTCCTTTGCCGCCATGTTCGAAGAATCGCTGCAGCGCTCGGAAATGCGCGCTGGCGAAGTCATCACCGCCGAGGTGGTGCGTGTCGAACACAGTTTCGTGGTGGTCAACGCTGGCTTGAAATCCGAAGCCTACGTGCCAATCGACGAATTCAAAAACGACCAAGGTGAGTTGGAAGTGGAGGTTGGCGATTTCGTGTCGGTCGCTATCGACGCCGTTGAAAACGGTTATGGCGACACGATTTTGTCGCGTGACAAAGCCAAACGCCTGGCATCCTGGTTGTCGCTCGAGACCTCGCTTGATTCCGGCGAATTCGTCACTGGAACCGTCAACGGCAAAGTCAAAGGCGGATTGACGGTGTTGGTCAACGGCATTCGCGCTTTCTTGCCAGGTTCGTTGCTCGACACGCGGCCGGTCAAGGACATGACGCCGTTTGAAGGCAAGACCATGGAGTTCAAGGTCATCAAGCTGGACCGCAAGCGCAACAATGTCGTGCTGTCACGGCGCGCGGTGGTTGAGGCCTCGATGGGCGAAGAACGCAGCAAGCTGTTGTCAACGCTGAGCGAAGGGGCGATTGTCAGCGGCGTGGTCTAGATCATCACCGAATACGGCGCCTTCGTTGACTTGGGTGGCATTGACGGCTTGCTGCACATCACCGACATGGCTTGGCGCCGGGTGCGCCACCCGAGCGAAGTGGTTCAAGTTGGCCAGGAGTTGCAAGCCAAGGTCTTGAAGTTTGATGCGGAGAAAAACCGTGTGTCGTTGGGCATCAAGCAATTGGGCGATGACCCGTGGCATGGCGTGTCACGACGTTATCCCAACAGCACCCGCCTGTTTGGCAAAGTCACCAACATTGCCGACTACGGCGCGTTTGTTGAAATTGAACCGGGCATCGAAGGCTTGGTTCACGTTTCAGAAATGGACTGGACCAACAAGAACATTGCGCCCAACAAGCTGGTGTCTTTGGGTGACGAAGTTGAAGTCATGGTGCTGGAAATCGACGAAGACAAGCGCCGTATCAGCTTGGGCATGAAGCAGTGCAAGGCCAACCCCTGGGAGGAGTTTTCAACCAGTGTGCAGCGTGGTGACCGCGTCAAAGGGCCGGTCAAATCGATCACCGATTTTGGTGTGTTTGTGGGTCTCGCCGCGGGCATCGATGGTTTGGTGCACCTGTCCGATCTGTCGTGGCATGAGCCCGGCGAAGCGGCGGTTCGTAACTACAAGAAAGGCCAGGAGGTCGAGGCGATTGTGTTGGCGGTCGACGTCGAGCGTGAGCGCATTTCACTGGGCATCAAGCAACTCGACAGTGACCCGTTCACCAACTACACCACTGTCAATGACCGCGGTCAGATCGTTTCTGGCAAAGTGAAAACGGTTGATGCCAAGGGCGCTGAGATCGAGCTTGCTGAGGACGTCCTTGGGTACTTGCGCGCTTCCGAAATCAGCCGTGACCGGGTGGAAGACGCTCGCAACATGCTGAAAGAAGGCGATGAAGTCTCCGCAGTGATCATCAACGTCGAGCGCAAAACGCGTTCGATCCAGTTGTCGATCAAGGCCAAGGACAATGCGGATCAACAAGAAGCCATGCAGCGTTTGTCACAAACCACCGAGCGGGAAAACGCAGGAACAACAAGTCTGGGGGCTTTGTTGCGCGCCAAGCTGGACAACCAGAACAACGGTTGAAGCCGAAGGTGGCTGGCATACGCTGCGGGCTGCTAGACAAGGAGTGTTGATTGACGCTGCCGTCACAGGCCATGACGCGTTCTCATTTGGTTTCGGAGCTGGCCGAACGTTTCGGTCAGCTCACCCAACGCGACACCGAGTTCGCAGTCAAAACCATTCTGGACGCCATAGCGGATGCGTTGGCGCGGGGTCACCGGATCGAGATCCGTGGCTTTGGAAGTTTTTCCGTCAACCGCCGGCCACCACGTATGGGGCGCAATCCCCGTTCCGGTGAACAAGTCGAGGTGTTTGAAAAACGGGTGCCGCACTTCAAGCCGGGAAAGG
>JANXMO010000014.1 GCA_025354615.1 Burkholderiales bacterium
TGCCATCGCGTCAGACGCCAGGTAATGCGCTTCTGGCAATGCGGCGCCGTCACGATGCGGGCCGATGCCGAGAATCAACGGCGAGCCTTCGCGTGCGCCGATCACGCGCTGCGGTTCGTCACGGCAAAACACGGCGATGGCATAGGCGCCTTGCAGGCGGGGCACCGCGCGCTGCACGGCGTCGAGCAAATCGCCGTCATACAGCTGGTCGATCAGGTGGGCGATGACTTCGGTGTCGGTCTGGCTGGTGAAGACGTAACCGCGGGCAATCAGCTCGGCGCGCAGCTCGTCGTGGTTTTCGATGATGCCGTTGTGCACCAGCGCAATGCGCCCGGCGCCGCTCGTGGCTGCTGCCGCTGCCGCGCCGCGCCCGTTGGAAAAATGCGGGTGGGCGTTGTGCATGGCCGGCGCGCCGTGGGTGGCCCAGCGGGTGTGGGCGATGCCGGTGCCAGCTTGCACGCCGTCGGCCGTGGCATTGGCTTCGAGCTCGGCCACGCGTTCGGTGCTGCGAGCGCGGCGCAGCGCGCCGTCTTGGTGAACGGCGACGCCGCAGGAGTCATACCCGCGGTATTCAAGCCGCTTCAAGCCCTCGATGAGGATGGGAACGATGTTGTTCGCGCTGACCGCGCCGACGATGCCGCACATGGGTGGTTGCCTGCTTGCAAAAGTAGAGTGTGGCGATGCTAAGCAGCCTCTTCTGCAAAGTGGCGCTGTTTACGGCACAAATTTGCAATAAAATTTCCAATTTATAAAAATATGAAATTAATTCTATAAATTGTGAAAACCAAGAAAGAATCAACCGATATTGCGGGATGGGACGCAACCGACTTGAAGCTGCTGGCGCTGTTGCAAAACGATGCCTCGCTGACCAACCAGGCGCTGGCGCAGGCGGTGAACACATCGCAAGCCACCTGCTTGCGCCGCGTTCGCCGGCTGGAGGAAGCGGGGGTGATCGAGCGGCGCGTGGCGTTGTTGTCGCCCACGGCGCTGGGAGCCGGGCTTTCGGTATTCGCTGAAATCACGCTGGACCGGCAGGGCGCCGAGCACCTGGCGGCGTTTGAAGCCCGGGCGGTGGCTGAAGCGTCGGTTCAGCAATGCCACCGCGTGTCACCGGGACCTGATTTCATGCTGCTGCTGCAGGTGGCCGACATGGCGGCCTGGCATGTACTGGCACAGCGCCTGTTCACGCAGGACGCCAATGTACGCAATGTGAAAAGCTTTTTCAGCGTTCACCGCGCCAAGTTCGACACGCGGATTGCGCTGCCGATGGTGCCTTGATGGCGCTATGCCGTCCACTGCCGTGCCATGCGCTGACCCTCACCCTGGCCCTCTCCCCCGCGGGGAGAGGGAATTACCGTTACCAGGCATCCGATTTGAGTTCGTTGATGCCAGCTCAACAACGTCAACCCGCCAGCTCGATGTCGTCGGCCGGCAGCGGCTCAACGGGTTTGACGATGACCACCGGCATTGCCGCGTCGTTCACCACGGCGCTCGCCACGCTGCCAAGCCCGCTGGCGCCTTCGCCGCCCACGCCGCGTGCGCCCATCACGATGGCTTGGCAGCTGTAGCGCTCGGCAATCGCCAGCAGGGTGTTGGCCGGGTCGCCGCTGGCGGTTTCGCGCTCATAGTGCAGGCCGGCGGCGTCGAGCAGCGCGGCGGCCGCTTGCAACGCATGGGCGGCGGCCGACGCGCTGACTTCGCCCAGCACCTGCGGGTCTTGCGCGACGACGATTTCATACAGCGTGGCCGGCTCCTGCACGTTGGCCAGCACGAATTCGGCTTGCAAGCCTTCGCGCACCAGTTGCACGGCGTGGCAAACAGCATCCAGCGCAGTCTCAGAGCCGTCCACCGGCAGCAAAATTTTCATCATCGCGGGCTTTCCAAAAAAGGCGGTGAACGAATGTGCCACAAGGCTTGCACCCGCCACGGCGCGGCGGGTGGGCCGCGCAAACGCGGGCTGCTTCAGCCAGCAGCGGCCAGCAGCGTGGCCACTTCAGCGGCCGAGCGCACGCCAAGCTTGGCGTAAACACGGGCGCGGTGCACTTCGACGGTGCGCATCGACACATGCAGTTCGTCGGCAATCACTTTGTTGAGCTTGCCGCCGGCCATGCGCAGCATGACTTCGTGCTCGCGTTCCGTCAGGCTGGCCAGCCGCGCGGCGCGTTCCTCGGCCTGGGCGCCGTGGTGGCGCATGGCGGCGTCCACCGCCAGCGCCTGTTCGACCTTGTCGGCCAATGCGTTGTCGCTGCACGGCTTTTCCAGGAAGTCGAACGCGCCTTTTTTCAGCGCTTCCACCGCCATCGGAATGTCGCCATGGCCGCTGAGAAACAGCACCGGGTTGGCAATGCCGCGCGCCATCAGCGCGTCATGCACCTGCAGGCCCGACATCGGCTCCATCCGGATGTCGAGCAGGAACACGCCGGCCAACGGGCGCGGCGCAGCGTCCACCGCGGCCAGCAGCGCCGGCCCGCCAGCATGCGGGCGGGTGTCGAGGCCGCGCGAATTGAGGAGAAAAGTCAGCGCATCCAGCACCGCCGCCTCGTCGTCGGCGAGATAAACGGTGCCGGGAAGGGCGGCTGTGATGTCGTTCATGCCGCCTGCTCCAAAGGTGATGGCGGTGCGGCGGCCGCCGGCTCCAACCGCGCCGCGTCAATCCGCAGCGACAGTGAAAAGCAAGCCCCGCCGCCCGCCAGGTCGCGGGCGTCGAGCGCGCCATAGTGGGCCTCTACGATCGAGCGGCAAATCGCCAGTCCCATGCCCATGCCTTCGGCTTTGGTGGAATAAAACGGCGCGCACAGCGCTTCGACCGGCGTGCCGCCGAGGCCGGGGCCGTTGTCCAGCACGTCCAGCCGCACGGTGCGCCCGTCGCTGCTGACGGCGGTGCGCAGCTCGATGCGGCGTGGCGTGGCGCCGGCATCGGCGCTCACGCTGCCAAGGGCGTCGGCTGCGTTGCGCACGAGGTTGATGACGACCTGCTCGATCAACACCGAATC
>JANXMO010000036.1 GCA_025354615.1 Burkholderiales bacterium
GGCCGGGGTGAGGGACGGCGCATGGCACAAATAGTCAATGCCATGGCGGCACTGCTGCCCTCACCCCCACCCTCTCCCGGAGGGAAAGGGAGCCAACGCCCTCAGGCATGCTTTCAAGTTCAAATGTTCCGGATCAATAACCAGCTGCCTATCCAGCTACCTTCCCAGCGCCAACCAGGCTTCACGCTGCTGGAGTTGCTGGTCGTCATCGTCATCATCGGGTTGCTGGCCGCTTACGTGGGCCCGCGCTACTTTGCGCAATTGGGAAAGTCGGAACGAGGCACGGCGAGGGCGCAGATCGAGGGGCTCGGAAAGGCGCTCGATGCGTACCGCCTCGACACCGGCCACTACCCGAGCACCGAGCAGGGGCTCAACGCCATGATGGTCAAGCCGAGCGATGAATCGAAATGGGACGGTCCATACCTGCAGAAGAATGTGCCGATGGACCCCTGGGGTCGCCCGTATGTGTACCGTTCGCCGGGCCAGGGGGGCGACTTCGATTTGTCGTCTTACGCCAAAGACGGGCAGCCCGGTGGTGAGGGCGAGGGTGCAGATGTCTCTTACCGCTGACACGGCGTTCAATCCCGCATGACCGACTCGACGCGGTCAGGAATCGCCATGCGCGCCACCTCTGCCGCGGGCGCGACGCCGCTCGTTCGCGCGCGCCTGAAAGTGCAGGGCGTGGATGGCCGCGCCCAGACCCTCGATTTCGCCGATGTGAGCGAAAGCGAGGCGGTGCGTCGCGCGGTGGCCCGTGGCTTCCGGGTGCTGGCGATCGAGCGGGTAGCGAATGGTGCGCCCGCAACCGAAGCATTGGCCGGCGGCCGCTTTCCTTTGCTGCTCTTCAGCCAGGAACTGCTGGCGCTGACCGATGCCGGATTGAATTTGAGCGAAGCGTTGACCACGCTCCATGCCAAAGAACGGCAAGCGTCGGTCCACGTTGTTCTGGGGGCGATGCTGCAGTCGCTGCGCGAGGGGAGGAGCTTTTCCGACGTGCTGGCGCAGTGGCCACAGCACTTTCCCGACGTCTATGTGGCGACGGTGCGCGCGGCCGAGCGCACGGGCGACTTGCCGCAAGCGCTGACGCGCTACATCGCCTACCAGCTGCAGTTCGAGGCGGTTCGCAAGAAGCTGGTTGCCGCGGCGATCTACCCCGCGATGCTCTTGATCGTCGGTGGCTTGGTGACGCTCTTCCTGCTCGGCTACGTGGTCCCGCGGTTTTCGGTTTTGTACGAATCCTCGGGGCGCGAGCTGCCCTCGATGTCGGCACTGCTGCTGCAGGCTGGCAAGGCTATCTACAACCACGGGCAGTTGGCATTGATCGGCTTGGCGGTCGTCGCGGCCACGGTGGTATGGGGTGTGGGCCGTCAGGAAGGCCGCACCTGGCTGTTGAATCAAGTGCTGAAAACGCCGTGGCTGGCCGCGAAGGCACAAGAGTTCCGTCTGGCGCGCTTCTACC
This sequence comes from Burkholderiales bacterium, assembly GCA_025354615.1. GTDB lineage: Bacteria > Pseudomonadota > Gammaproteobacteria > Burkholderiales > Burkholderiaceae_C > JANXMO01. The sequence continues at coordinate 1,460 of JANXMO010000036.1, forward strand.
GGGCGGTGAGTCTGCTGCTCGCCGCCGGCATTTCGTTGCCCCGCGCAATGGGCATGGTGACGAAGCTTCTCGCAGCCGGCCAGCAGGCGCAACTGGCGGACTGCCGGTTGGCTGTTGAACGCGGCCACAGTTTGTCCACGGCACTCGTTGCAGCAGGCCTGGCGAGCCCGGTCGCCGAATCGTTGCTCAAAGTCGGCGAGCGTTCGGGCCAGCTGGCCGAAATGCTGGAGCGCACGGCGCGCTTTGCCGACGAAGACTTTGCACGCTGGATCGACTGGGCCTCGCGTCTGTTGGAGCCGGTGTTGATGACCGTCATCGGTCTCGTGATCGGCACGGTGGTCGTGCTGATGTACATGCCGATCTTCGAGCTCGCAGGAAGCCTGCAATGAGCACCGTCGACAACGCTCATGTGGTGACCGCGTCGTTGCTGATACAGGCGCGCCTGGTGGCCGCGGAGCGAAACGCCTCCGTCTTACTGGGCTTGCAGCAAGTCAGCGGGTGGCTTCCTGGCGAGTTGATGTGCAGGGTTGGCGAAAGTTTCGGCTACCCGGTGCTCGATATGCGCGCCCTGCAGCCGCTCATCCCCGACTTCGACGCCATCGGTTACACCGATTGCGTGCAGCGCGGGCTGTTGATTGCCCGCGACACCCAGGCCGACGCCCGGACCCTGCTGATTCTTTCAGACCCTTTCGACGGGGCGGCTGAAGACTGGGCGCTGCGCCGCTGTGGCAAGACCGGCGTGCAGCCCAGGGTCACGCTTGCGCATCCCGACGACTTGAGTGCGTACTTCGCGCAGCAAGAGCGCTTGCTGCGCGCAATGGACGGCTTCGAAGCCGAAGCCCGTGCGACCAATGACGAAGAAGTCGCCGCGGTCATCACGCTGGCCACGATCAACGACGACTCAAGCGCAGTCGTCAAGCTGGTCAATTCAACGATCTACGACGCGTTGAAGCTGCAGGCGAGCGACATCCACCTCGAGTGCGACGCTGGTTGCCTGCACGTGCTCTACCGCATCGACGGCGTGATGGTGCCGATCACCCAAGTGCAGGGCCAGGACACGGCCGAGCAGGTCATCTCGCGTGTCAAAGTCATGGCCGAGCTGGACATTGCCGAACGGCGCGTTCCGCAAGATGGCCGATTCAAAGTGCGGGTGAATGGGCGCGACATCGACTTCCGGGTCTCGGTGATGCCCAACATCTTTGGCGAAGATGCCGTGCTGCGTTTGCTCGATCGCCAATCGCTGACTGAAGAAGCCAAGTCCTTGCGCCTGGACAACTTGGGCTTGGATGTGCACACCATCAGCGCAATCCGTAAATTGGCCAGCAAACCCCACGGCATGTTGCTCGTGACCGGGCCGACGGGCTCGGGCAAGACGACGACGCTCTACGGCGCCATCACCGAAATCCACACCGGCCGCGACAAAATCATCACGATTGAAGACCCGGTGGAGTACCGGCTGCCGCGAGTGCTGCAGATTCCGGTGAACGAGAAGAAGGGCCTCACATTCGCGCGTGGCCTCCGCTCGATTCTTCGGCATGACCCTGACAAGATCATGGTCGGTGAGATCCGCGACAACGACACGGCACAAATCGCCGTGCAAGCGGCGTTGACGGGCCACCTCGTTTTCACCACGGTGCACGCGAACAACGTGTTCGACGTGCTGGGCCGCTTCCTGCACATGGGTGTTGATGCCTACAGCTTCGCCGCAGCGTTGAACGGCATCGTCGCGCAGCGGCTTCTTCGCATCAACTGCCCTCAGTGCGCAGTGGTTGTGTCGCCCAGCGACGATGAACTTGAGATGGCGGGCTTGGTGCGATCAGCGCTCAAGGGCTGGATTTTCAAAGCCGGGCGGGGTTGTGGCCACTGTCGCGGCGTGGGTTACAAGGGGCGCAAGGCGGTGGCGGAAGTGCTGGTGCTGGACGACGTACTGCGTGAAATGATCGCCGGTCAAGCGCCAATTTCAGCCCTGAAGGAACGCGCAGCGTTGGCCGGCTTGCGCCCGCTGACCGATGCGGCACTGCAATGGGTGGCCCGCGGCGACACCACGCTCGAGGAGATGGCCCGTGTGGCAGGTTGAGTCGCGGTTCGGAGCCGCACGCAGCACACTGTTCATCGTTGTCGGGGTGAACCGTGTCGAGTGTGGTGTGTTGCGGGGTCAAGGCCGTCGCGCGCGGTGGGTCCAAGAAACGTTGCAAGAGGTCGCCATACCCGCGGGCGCCATCGACGAACAAACAATCCAGGCGGTTCAAGCCATCGTACACAACCTGCAATCGCTCGCCGCGCTGCCGCGCATTGCTGAAATTCGGGTGGTTGTCGCAGATGCCTGGTTGGCGCTTGATTCCGCACCGTGGAGCAGCGGCTTCAAACGCAGCTTGTCCGCCGTCGGCTGTGCCCGCGCTTGGCTGAGCGAGGCCGGCTACGACATCGAGTCGGCCGACACGATCCGGATCGACGATGCGCCTTTCGAGCAGCCCCGCCTGGCAGTGGCGTACCCCGCCAAGCTGCTGACGACGTTTCACGACGTGGCGCGGCGGTTCAACGCGAGATTGACCTCGGTACTGCCATTGTCGGCCGCCGCGTGGGCCGTAACCCAAAGCAGGGCGCGCGGCGACAGCGGATCGAGCCAGCCGGCCATCGCCGTGCTCGATGATGGGTTGACGCTGTTTTGTCGCTCGCGCGCCAGACGCGGCGGCCGTTTGAGCGATGTCACGGTCAGGCGGGAGGGCGGCAACAGGCTGGCTGCGAACGACTTGAGTGCCGCCTGGAGCCGCCTCGGACTGCGGGATTCACAGCAGAACCATCCAGGCGAATTGATGGCGCTGGATCTGTGCGGTTCAACTGACCCGTCATTCAACCAAAACAGGATGTTCAATCTGGCTTCGGTGTTGACCGCGGGAGCAACAGCGCCGAATTTTGACGTGTCCTCGCGCTTGCTTCTGGCCTCACGGACGGCCGGCGAACGCCTCGCACTCGACGCGGTCACAGCACCCGCACGGCCGTCGCCCTGGCAATGGCTGGTGCTGATCGCGGCTGTACTGTTTGCCGGGACGCTCGGTACGAGGGCGGTTCAGCGTCATCAGTTACGAGACGCACTGGTGGCGCTGTCAGGTGCCAATGCGGCAATCGTGCGGCCTGCGCCACCGACTGCCGTCTGGACGCGCGCAGAGATTGTCCGTGTGCAGGCGGTGAATGAAGCGATTCGCGAGCTGAACCTGCCGATCGCGGCGATTCTGCAGGCGCTTCAGCCGCCGCGCGACATTCGCGTGGCCTTGGTGAGTGTTGACGCCAAGGGCGCAGTGCCCGAGGGCCAGGCGACAGACGGACGAACATCGAGCGTCAAAGTCGTGGCCGAGGCTTTGAGTGGAGCCGACATGGCGAGGTACGTCGCGTTCGTCGGCGAGCGCCCCCCGTTCACTGCCGCCTATCTCGTCAGCCATGAAATCAATGACGCCGTGCCAGAGAAGCCCTATCGCTTCACGATGAATGCGCTATGGACCGAACAATGAACGGCGGCATGGCTTCGATGTCGCGCGCTAGGCGCGGGGTTCTCCACTGGGTCGACAAGACCGCATGGGAAATGCGCCGTGGCGTGCGCGGTTTCACGCGGTTGTTTGGACCCTGGGGTTGGGCCCTGTTGACTTGCGCTCCGTTGGCGGCAGTTGCGGTTCTTTCGCTGCAGCGCGATACGACGGAAGTCTCTGTTCTCCAGGCCCGGTTGGCCGTTAAAGCTTCATCGCGAGCATCGGCTTCAACCGATGTGACGGATCGGAAAGCGGCTGCGGAAACG
>JANXMO010000044.1 GCA_025354615.1 Burkholderiales bacterium
CGGCAGCAGTTCCATCAACCCCGCCTGCATCACGGCGAGGGCATGCGGCAGCGCGAAGACTGGCCGTTCATGGCCTGCCCAGCGGCCTGCACACTGCACCAGCTGGCGCAGTGTGTAGACGGCGGGGCCACCGCATTCATAAGTCTGGCGGATGCTGCGCGGCGCATCCAGCGCCGCCACGATGGCAGCGGCCACGTCTTCCACCCACACCGGCTGAAAGCGGGCGTCGGCGCCGGCCAGCGGCACCAGCGGCGCCACGGCTTGCAAGGCCGCAAAGAGGTTGATGAAGCGGTCGTATTCACCAAACATCACCGACGGGCGCAGCACGGTCAGATCGAGGTCGGCGGCCTTTAACGCGGCCTCACCGGCGGCCTTTGAGCGCAGGTAATGTGAAGCCGCCCCGCTGTCAGCCCCGAGCGCGCTGACATGCACCAGCCGGCTGACGCGCTGCGTGTTGCAGGCGGCTGCCAGTTTGCGCGGCAGCGACACATGGGCCTTTTCAAAAGCCGCCTCGCTGCCATGCAAGATGCCGACCAAATTGATCACCGCGTCACGCCCCTCAACCAAGCGGGCCAGCTGCGCTGCGTCGTGCACATCGGCGCGTACCAGTTCCACGTTGGGCAACGGGCGCAGGGACAACGCCCGCTGCGGCCGCCGGCTGGGCAGGGTGATGCGCCCACCGCCGTTCAAGCGCTCGACCAAGCGTTCACACACGCTGCGGCCGACGAAGCCGGTGCCACCGAGAACCAGGATGTTGGAGATGTTGCTCATGCGCCGCATTCTGCCGCCGCTCGGCCCGGTGGGTGCGGGCCTATCACGGCAGTTCGCGGTCAACCGCTGTGCCACCGGGCTCGCGCGGGCCCACGGTGCGGCCCAGGCGCGGTTTCAGTGCCGGTGGTTCACCCGTCAACAGCGCGGCGTAACAGGTGGCATTGGCCAGCACCTTCTTGACGTAGTCGCGTGTTTCGTTGAAAGGGATGTTCTCGGCCCAGGCGGCGGCTTCCATCACCGGCCCTTCACGCCAGCGGCGCGGGCGCCCGGGGCCGGCGTTGTAGGCCGCCGCGGCCATGGCCTGCGAGCCGAATTCGTCGACCAACAGCCTGAGATAGGCGATGCCCAGCCGCAAGTTGGTGTCGCGGTCGGCGATGAGCTCGGCGCTGTAAGGCAGGCCGATTTTGTTCGCCGTCCAACGCGCGGTGGCGGGCATCACCTGCATCAAGCCGGCCGCGCCAACGCCGGAACGCGCGTCAATGATGAAGCGCGATTCCTGGCGGATGAGGCCATAGACATACGCCGGATCGAGCCCGGCCTCGCGGCTGCGCGCCAGCACATCGGCGCGGTACGGCGTCGGGAAACGCTGCGCCATGTCGACCTCGCCGCGTGTGCGGTCGCTGGTGTTGATGCAGCGGTCCCACAGCTCGCGTTCGCAGCCCAGTTGCGCGGTTGCCAGCAGCTCGCGCTCGCCCATGCCGCGCAGGCTGAAATTCCATTCGCGCACGCCTTCGCTGCGCAGGCCCAGCGCGATCAAATACAGCGAACGGTTGAGGCCCGGGTGCTGCAGCGCGGCTTCGCGCTCGGGCGGCGTGGGCGCCTGCGGCCGCGGCGGCAGCGCCAGCGGCTGGTTGAGTGCGGCAGCGGCCAGCTGGCCATAAAACGTGTACAGGCCGGCAATGCTGCTGAACATTTCGCGCGCCTGGCTGCGCAATCCCTCGGTGTCTTGCGAGTTTTTGGCCAGCGCCTGCAGACCGCGCGCTTTCCAGTAGATCCACGTGGCGTCGCGCTGCTCGACGGCGCTCATCGCATTGATGGCCTGCACGACCTGCTGCCAGCGCACCGCGCCAGCGCTGGCGCGCAAGGCCGCGCGCGCTTTCCAGGCCAGGGTTTCGTCGGGCCATTCGGCATCGGTGGCATCGCGAGCGCCGGCTTTTGACTGTGCTCGCTCGGCGCGCTGGTACAGGTCAGCCGCGTCGGGTGACAGTTTGATTGCCGCCTGCCGCGCCAACGCGCCCCAAACCCAGGCGGACAAATCGGGGGGCAGCGCTTGCTCCCAGCGTTCGGCCAGCGCACTGGCGGCTTCGGCTTCACCGCCGCTGCTCGCCAGGCGCAGCAAAGCCAGCGTGGTCAGCTCGGCGCCCTCGCGTTCGCTGGCCGTGGCGCGGCGCGCCAGGTAGCGTGCCGGTGCGTCAATCACCTCGGCCAACGCCGCATTGGCCTGCGGGCTGACGAGCGCTGCCGCCTGGCGCGCCGCGCGCGGGCGGTTTGCATCCATCGCGACGCGGGCCTTGCGCCAAACGTCAGCCGGCATCAGCACACGGGCGTCGAACAGCGTGGCGCTCATCTGCGCGCAGCCGTCGTCGGCGTCGCGCTGCGCCAGCCAGGCGGCACGCGCAGTGTCACGCGCCACGGCCTTGCCGCTCAAGTGGTCGGCCCACAGCGCAAAACAGCTGACTTCTCGGTCGTCGTTCATGCGAAAGTGCGGGAACTCGGCCGCCAGCGCGCGCCAGTCGCGGCGCTTGCCCAGCTCCAGCAGCCAGTCATTGCGCAGCCGGTCTTCGACATAGCTGCCCGGCCAGCGGGCATAAAAAGCATCGAGATCGGCCTGCTGCAACTCGCCGATGCGGCTGCTCGCGTCCCAATAATCGACCCACGGCGCCACCGGGTGCGCCGCGGCCAAAGCGGTGCTGCGGGCGGCAGCCAGGCGGCTGCGGTCTTTGCGGCGCAGCGCGTCACGCGCGTCGAGGATCACACCGTCCGCGCGCACATCGGCCGCCAACGCACGCGCGCCCGGTGCCGGCGCCCACAACGTCAAAATAGCGGCTGCCAACACGCCAGCAACCGACCGGCGCCGCCTGCGTTCGCTTGTTGAAATCAATTCCTGCCTTGATGCCATGACGCCTTGAACCCGTTGGGAAACTGCAATGAACTCGCCGCTTGATGCCCGCGCCGCCTTGCGCCAGCGCTTGTTGACCGCGCGCGCCGCCGCCGTTGAGCCGCCCGCCCTACAGCAGGCGCTGGCGCAGCAGCTGTGCCGTGTGCTGGCACAACTGGAACCGCAGGTGCTGGGCCTGTACGCGGCCATTCGCGGTGAATTTAACGCACTGGCGGCGTGCACCGCCGAGGCCGCACTGGCTGAAGTGCCATTCGCGCTGCCGTTTTCCTTCCGCCAACCGCCGCGCATGGACTACCGGCTATGGCCGCGCGGCGCGGCGCTGCCGCCCGATGAATGCGGCGTGCCCGCCTCCCGCGGTGCCGTGGTCGTGCCCGATGTGCTGGTCGTGCCCTGCGTCGGCTATACCGCCTGCGGTTTCCGGCTCGGCTACGGCGGGGGGTACTTTGACCGTTACCTGGCCGCACATTCGGGCGTTACGGCCATTGGCTTGGCCTTGTCCTCCACTGAAATGAACGCCGCCGACTTTGCGCCGCAAGCGCATGACTTGCGGTTGACCTTGATCGTCACCGAGTGTGGCGTGACTTGAACAAACTGACTTGCTGAAACCCGATGCAGTCAACTGACCTTCATTCCTCTGCCCACGGCTTGACCAAATCGAAACCGCACGCCGGGCAAACACCTTTAAACAAGCGTTGCAGTCAAGTACCTGAATACCCTACACAGGAAACTACTGATTAATAAAGGAATGGACAAGCCGATAAAGCGTTATCGACAACTTTTTCGAGTCAGCTTACAGGCGGCTGCCATCGCTTGACTACTTATTCTTCCGAAAAATTCATGTCCACTTTGCTCATTGAACAACCTGATTGCCCGCCTGTTTCAGGCTTACCCCAAGACTCTTGTGTGGCAACGCAGACTGACCAGCCCAATGCCTTTACATCGTTGACCGCATTGACCAGCTTGGCTTTGGCAGCGTGCGGCGGTGGAGGTGAAGACAGCAGTGCACAAGCGAATGCCAGTTCGCATGCAGCATCGCTTGAAGAATCAAGCGATGCTGCAGACGATCACGCCACAGCCCAGTCCGTTACCGCCACGTCAGAGACGGTTCCTCAAGTCCCACCAACACCCGAGCAGGCAGCGCTGTTTTTGCAGCAAGCGCAATTTTCTTCGTCCGATGCGGAAATCGCGATCGTCTGCAAGATTGGTTATGCCGACTGGTTGGAGCAGCAGCTCGCAATTCCTTTGTCTGACACCTGCTGGAATTATTTAATGCGCTTTCATCACAACGATGAAGCCAATAATTTTTTTGGCCCTACGGCCGACCGGATCTCGTGGCACAAGATGATCGAAGCGCCTGATGCCATCAGGCAGCGGGTGGTTTTCGCCTTGACGGAATGGTTCGTCGTATCGAGCGCCACGTTCAACGAGACGTGTTTCGCATCGGCGGCCTACTGGGACATGCTGGCTGAACACGCGCTCGGCAATTTCCGTGATCTGCTGAAGGCCGTGACGCTGAGTTACTGCATGGGCAGCTACCTGAACATGGTGAACAATCTGAAAGGCGACCCGGCGACAGGCCGCGAGCCCGATCAGAACTTCGCGCGCGAGGTCATGCAGTTGTTCACGATCGGCTTGTACAAGCTGCATCCGAATGGCACCTATAAGCTCGATGCCAACGGTCAACCCATCAATACTTACGACCAAAACACGATCGTCAATCTTGCCAAAGTGCTGACCGGCTGGGTAGCCGATACCCGCAACGAAATTCCTATCAAATATCCCGTCAGCTTTCGGCAGCCGATGATCTTCAAGGCTGAGCGCCACGACAGCTCCAGCGCCAGCTTTCTGGGCACGACCATTCCGGCGGGCACCGACGGCCAAAAAGCCCTCGACATGGTCATCGACACCCTGTTCAATCATCCGAACGTGGGGCCGTTTTTCGGCAGATACCTGATTCAACGCCTGGTGACCAGCAACCCGCCACCCGGTTATGTCGCGCGTGTGGCGCGGGCATTCAATGACAACGGGCAAGGCGTGCGTGGCGACATGAAAGCCGTTGTCAGGGCCGTACTGCTCGATCCGATCGCACGCAGGCCGGGCCGGCGTCGAAACCTCACCAGCGGCAAACTGCGTGAGCCGGTCGTGCGCATGGTGCAGTGGGCGCGCACATTCAATGCGTACTCAACCGCGCCAGGAGGCGAAATAAAACTGGACAACACCACCAGCGTAACGTTTGGGCTGGCGCAAAGCCCGTTGCGTTCACCTTCGGTGTTCAATTTTTTCCGTCCAGGCTATGTGCCTCCCAATACCGTCATGGCCAAGGAAAACATGACGGCGCCCGAATTTCAAATCACTGATGAGAACACGGTAGCCGCCTACATCAATGTCATGGAATGGGCCGTCGGCAACATGCTGCAGAACCTCAAATCCAATTACACGGCCGAACTTCGCTTGGTGAACGACGTGCCGGCACTGGTGGCACGGCTCAATTTATTGCTGACCGCCGGACGTCTGACACTGGAAAGCGCCCGCCTCATCACCAAAGCTGCGCAAAGTGTTCCGCTTGACCATCCAGATGGCGGCCCGACATGGCGGATCGCAACTGCCGTGTTGATGGTGATGGTCAGCCCCGATTACATCGTTCAGAAATAACGAGGACATTATGAAAAAAAATAACAGCAACCTGCTGGCGCGTCGCGCTTTTTTACGCCGGGCAGGTCACCTCGGCATGATGGGCGCGGCAGCGCCTTGGGCGATGAACCTGGCCGCGATGAGTGAAGCCGCCGCTGCTGGCGCTGACGACTATAAAGCGCTGATCTGTATTTTCTTGCTGGGCGGAAACGATTACGCCAGTACGCTCGTGCCGTTTGATGCCATGAATTACTCGCGCTACGCCGCCATCCGGACGAACATCGCAACGCCACAGGCCGGCCTCACTGCCACTGTGCTCAATCCAATCAAGCCCTTGCCAAATGGCATGCAACTGGCGCTGGCGCCGCAGATGGGCCGCTTGAAAAATCTGTTCGACAACGGCAAGCTGGCCGTTCAGCTGAACGTCGGGACACTCGTGCAGCCCACCACGCCCGAGCAGTTCACTGGTCAGTCTGTCTTACTGCCACCGAAACTGTTTTCGCATAACGACCAGCAATCGCTTTGGCAAACCTCCAAGCCCGAAGGCGCCACCAATGGATGGGGCGGACGGATGAGCGATTTGATTCCGTCATCGAACTCCAATTCTTCGTTTGCTTGCATGTCCTTGGCAGGCAATAGCGTTTACTTATCAGGCGAGCGCAACTCATGCCAAATCACACCGCAAGGTTCGGTCGCGATTGCCAGCATCAAACGCGGGATTTACAGTTTTCCGGGCACGGCTGCCGCGCTGCAGAGCCTCATCACGCAGCCCAGCGATCACATATTGCAAAACGAATTCGTTCGAATCACAAAAAGTTCGATCGGCAATGAGGGGCAGATCAACAGCGCCTTATCGCAATCCATGCTCAATACCAGTTTCAACGAGGGCAATCCCTTGGCGGCGCAATTGAAAACCGTGGCCCGGTTGATCGGCGCGCGCAATACGCTGGGCGTCAAGCGACAGGTATTCATGGTCAGCATGGCCGGCTTCGATGTGCACGACGATTTGGTAACCAGGCAGCCCGCCTTGCTCGGTGCGCTG
>JANXMO010000088.1 GCA_025354615.1 Burkholderiales bacterium
TCATGCCCATCACCAACGCCAGCGGCATCATCCGCTTCGCCGACAGCTGTGGTGCGGAAATTCCGCGCTGGATGCGGCTGCGGCTGCAAGGCTTCGGCGACGACGTCGAGTCGATCAAGGCCTTCGGGCTGGATGCCATCACGGCGCTGTGCGAGCGCCTGCGTACCCAGGGCGTGCCGGCGCTGCACTTCTACACGATGAACCAGGCGGCTGCCGTGCTGGAAATCTGCGGCCGTTTGCAAGAGGGCTTGTAAAGCCGCCTGCAAACCGACTTTCGCGGGCTTGTTCGGCTTTCACAACAGACTGCCGCGGGCGCCGCCATGCGATCCGTCACAGGCAGTTGAATTTTGTAAGGCGACCCCCTCTATCCAAGGGGGCTGCGCAAGCGCCCGCTGTCGAATAATTTGTTTCTCCTCCGCGGCGCCTCAGATGCCGCCAGCCGTTTCCCAGCGCCGTGCGCTTTAGTCAAGCCCTCTTGCTCCGCAAGCATGGCCTTACTTTTATTTGAAATGGAACACGACATGCAGCATCCCGTGGTCGCCGACCTTTTGCCGCCCGGCCCAGATCCTCGCGCGCCTGAACGGGGCGAGCAACCGGCGTCTGACGCGGCGGTCGGGGTTTCAACGCCGCTGAACGTGGCCGGCTCGCTGTCGGCCCTGGCGCTGGCGGCCTGCGGCGGCGGCAACGACGACGGCAACCCGGCCGAAGCTCAAAGCGTTGACGGCAATGCCAGCCGGGAAAGTCTGGCGGCCGGCGCCACCCGCGCCGCTGCCGTGCCCACCGCCGCGCAGGCCTCGGCTTTTCTCCAGCAGGCGCAATTTTCCGCATCCGACGACGACATCGCCACCGTCATCCGTCTGGGCTATGACGGCTGGCTGAAACAGCAATTCGATGCACCGCCCGCACCGGGCGCCTGGGACTGGCTGATGAGCAACGGCTACAACACCGACGTCGACAACAAGATCCACAGCGGTGAACGCGGGGTATGGCAGCAATTGATCGCCGCGCCCAACGCCGTGCGGTGCCGCGTGGCGCTGGCGTTGTCGGAAATCTTCGTGGTGTCGGTCAACGGTTTCAACAACCACTCCTTCACGAGCGCCGCGTATTGGGATTTGCTCGCCCGCAATGCTTTTGGCAATTTCAGGAACCTGCTTGAGGACGTGACCCTGAGCTGGGCGATGGGCTCGTACCTGAACACGCTGAACAATTTGAAAAGCGACCCGGCCACCGGCCGCGAGCCCGACCAGAACTATGCGCGCGAGGTCATGCAGCTGTTCACCATCGGCCTGTACGAACTCAACGACGACGGCACGCCGCGCACCGACAGCCAGGGCCGGCCGATCGAAACCTATGACCAGGAGACGGTGCGCAACCTGGCCAAGGTGTTCACCGGCTGGGTCATTGACACCACCGGTGACCAGACCTATGCCAACCCGGTGCGCGTGCGCAACCCGATGGTGATGCGCGACGCGCGGCATGAAATGTCGGCCGCGAGTTTTCTGGGCGTCACCGTGCCGGCCGGCACAGGGGGCAAGGAGGCCTTGAAAATCGCCCTCGACGCCCTGTTCAGCCACGCCAATGCCGGCCCTTTCTTCGCCCGCCGCCTGATTCAGCGGCTGGTCAGCAGCAACCCCAGTTCCGCTTATGTCAAACGCGTGGCAACGGCCTTCAACCGCAACGCACAAGGCGTGCGCGGCGACCTGAAAACCGTGCTGCGCGCGGTGCTGCTGGACCCGGAAGCCCGCGGCACGCTCGACAGCCGCATACCCGGCCTGCGCGAGAGCAAGCTGCGCGAGCCGATGGTCCGCTTCATCCAGTGGGCGCGCACCTTTCAGGCTTTTTCGCTCAAGGCCGACTACGCGGTGGGCGACTTGAGCAGCGTGGTGACCGGCCTGGGCCAGAGCCCGCTGCGCTCGCCCTCGGTGTTCAACTTTTTCCGCCCGGGCTATGTGCCGCCGGGAACCGAATTGGCGCTGAAGGGCATGACCGCGCCGGAATTCCAGATCACCGACCAGACGACGGTGGCCTGCTACATCAACTTCATGGAGCAGGCCGTCAACAACCGCAAAGGCGGCCTGTCGTCCAACTATGCGCAGGAGCTGCCGCTGGTCCATGACATCGACAAGCTGCTGGCGCGCCTGAACCTGCTGCTGTGCGCCGGCAAGTTGTCGGCCAATACGCTGGAGATCATCGAGGCAGCCGTCAACGCCGTGACGCTGAACCAGCCGGATGGCGCGATGAAGCGGGTCAAAACCGCCATCTTTCTGGTGATGATTTCGCCTGAATACATCGTGCAGAAGTAAGGAGCCACGACATGACCCACCCTTCTTCTTCCCAAGCGGCACGCCGCGAATTCCTGCGGCGCACCGGCCGCCTTGGCATGGCCGGCATGGCCTCGCCCTGGGCGCTGAGCCTGGCGGCGATGGGCAACGCGGCCGCGGCCGGTGCGTCGGATTACAAAGCCATGGTCTGCGTGTTCCTGGCCGGCGGCAACGACCAGGGCAACATGCTGGTGCCCTACGACAATGCCAACCATGCCCGTTATGCCAGCGTGCGCACCGGCATTTCGATTGCACGGGACACGCTGACGGCCACCGTGCTGTCGCCCGCCACGCCGCTCGGCGATGGCCTGCAACTGGCGCTGGCGCCGCCGATGACGCGGCTTAAAAAGTTGTTCGATGCCGGCCAAGCAGCGGTGCAATTGAATGTCGGCCCGCTGGTCGTGCCGACCACGCTGGCGCAGATCAAGGCGCAAAGCGTGCCGCTGCCTGCCCGCCTGTTTTCGCACAACGACCAGCAGTCGACCTGGCAGTCGTCTTCGCCCGAGGGCTCGGTCACCGGCTGGGGCGGGCGCATGGTCGACCTGCTGTCGGCCCAGTCGAATTCAGCTTTCACCTGCATGTCGGTGACGGGCAATTCGTTGTATCTGGCCGGTGATACGCACACCACTTGCCAGCTGAGCGCCAGCGGCCCAGTTCCGATCTCCAGCTTGTTCAATCCGGTGTACGGCTCGGCCGCCACCCGCGCTGCCGTGGCCGCGCTGGTCACGCGTGACGCCGGCGGCACGATGGAGCGGGAATACGCCAAGGTGGTGGCGCAATCCATCCAAAACGAGCAGACGCTGCGCACGGCGCTGGCTTCCGCGGCACCGCTGGCCACGCCCTTCGATCCCGCCAATTCGCTGGCCGCGCAATTGAAAATGGTGGCAAGGATGATTGCCTGCCGCGAGCAGCTGGGCGTCAAGCGCCAGGTCTTCATGGTCACGCTGGGCGGCTTCGACACGCACGATTTCCTGCTCGCCAACCACCCCGGGTTGATGGCCAAGGTGTCGGACGCGCTGGGCGCGTTCTACGACGCGACGGTGGAACTCGGCGTGGCCAGCAACGTGACCGCGTTCACGGCGTCCGACTTTGGCCGCACGCTGGTGTCGAACGGAGACGGCTCCGACCACGGCTGGGGCAGCCATCATTTTGTGGTTGGTGGCGCCGTGCGCGGTGGCAAGTTTTACGGCCAGGCGCCGTCGACCGACATCACCACGCCGCAGTACCTGAGTGGCGGCGTGCTACTGCCCACCACGTCGGTGGACCAGTACTCGGCCACGCTGGCGCGTTGGTTCGGCGTGTCCAGCAGCGATTTGGCGCTGGTGGCGCCCAGTTTGCCGAACTTCGACGTCAAGAACCTGGGCTTCGTGTAGGCGCCTCCGCCGCTGCCAGCGCGCGTTCGATGCGCTGGCGCGCCACGCGCGGCTTGGGCACGGAGAAGTCGAACCAGCGGCGCACGTCGGTGTCCAGCCCCAGGCCGTGCATGTAGTTGTAGACGGCTTTTTTCAAGCCGGCGC
>JANXMO010000096.1 GCA_025354615.1 Burkholderiales bacterium
GCTCGCCACTGACAGCCTGTACGCAGCAGATACAGCACCGCGCAAAACACTTCGTATAAATCCACCGTGCGGGGCTTGGTCTTCCGCCTGCCTTGCTCGAGCAACGCCCTGACGCGCTCGAATTGTTCTTCGCTGATGTCACTGGGATATTTCGTGGTGCGCATCCCAAAATTTTCGATCATCAGAATTGAAATCGTGAACAGGTTCTAAAAGAATTGAGCCATAAGCAAAAGGTCAAACAAGTTTTCACCCGAGGTGCGAGAGCGCGCAGTCCGCATGGTGCAGTAGCACCGTGGGCAATACCCATCGTTGTGGGCGGCCATCGAATTCATTGCCCCGAAGATCGGCTGCGTGCCGCAGACGCTCAACGAATGGGTCAAGCGCGAGAACAAGGAGCTGCGCCGGGCCAATGAGATCCTGAAGATAGCCAGCACATTTTTCGCCCAGGCGGAGCTCGACCGCCGACTGCAACGATGTAAGAACTCGTTGACGCGCACCGTGCCGTCCACGGGGTCGAGCCGATCTGCGCGGTGGTGCAGATTGCCCCGTCGGCCTATCGCCGGCACGCCGCCCGGTGCCGGAATCAAATCCTGCTGAGCAGACGGGCGCAGCGCGATGTTGAGTTGATGCCGGTGGTCGAGCAGGTGTGGAACAACAACCTGCAGGTCTATGGTGCCGACAAGGTCTGGAAGCAGATGACCGTGAGGGTGTCGAGGTGGCGCGCTGCACCGTCGAGCGGCTGATGCGGCGCCTGGGCCCGCGAGGCGTCAAGTGCGGCAAGGTGGTGCGCACCACCGTCAGCAACAGCAAGGCGCCGTGCCCGCTGGACAAGGTCAACCGGCAGTTCAAGGCGGACCGGCCGAACCAGCTCTGGGTGTCGGACTTCACCTACGTCTCGACTTGGCAGGGCTAGCTGTACGTGGCCTTCGTCGTGGACGTGTTTGCCCGGCGCATTGTGGGCTGGCGCGTCAGCAGCTCGATGACCACCGACTTCGTCCTGGATGCCCTTGAGCA
>JANXMO010000141.1 GCA_025354615.1 Burkholderiales bacterium
GCCGGCAGCGCTGCCGGCAGCATCCAGCCGGGCGAACGCATTCGCTCGTATGTGTTGTCGTACGACCCGTTGCAGGCCGCTGACGGCACCAGTTTGCGCGCCACCAACACGAGCCGGCTGGCGTCTGTCACCGAGCGCGGCCAGGACGACAGCCAATCGCTGCCACCGCTGACTTTCGCGCTGGCGCCTGACACCGTGTTTGGTATGGCTGTCAAGCAACAGGCCAATACTTCTACCGCTCGCAGCGTGCCACTGTCCGCACCCAACTGCGGCGGCGTGGTCGATGGCATTTACAGGTTGTGTCGATGAACACGGCGTCACTCCCGCAACCCCGAATGAATTCGCGCATGAGCACTTCCTGGTTTCGCCTTGTTTTTTTGGCAACGGCATTTTTCATTGCAGCAGCGCCTGCGGCCCGTGCACAAACTATCAGCCTGATTGGCATCGACGATCCGGGCTACGCCTGGTCGCGTACCTGGATTGACGTGAATGGCGACGGGCGGGATGACTACTGTGTGGTGGCCGGGCGGGATGGCGAGCGTCTTGAGTGTTACTTGTCGACCGGAACGGCGTTCGACGCGGTCAAGAAGGTGTATTCAATTCCTTCCGGCAAAGGCCCTTACTCGGTCCGTTGGCCTGACCTGAATGGCGATGGTATTCCTGATATTTGTCGGAGCTTTGAGCCGTCAAGTGGCTACAGACCAGCGTCGGCCCTACCCAATGAAGGTGGATTGCGATGTCAGCTCGGCCCAACGTTCACGACTTCTGTCACGGTGCTCATACCTAGACAAGGGTGGGGTGGAGATAACAACGGCTTGTCCGACTGGGCAAACGTCTACGCCGTCGATGTCAATGGAGACGGGCGTTCTGACATCTGCTACATCTACTCGGCCCGCGGCACCAACACGCTGCGATGTCTCTTGTCCAACGGTGCCGGCGCCAATCCCCAGTCAGCGGCGTGGATTTCAATGCCGTTGGAAATGGGGTCATTTGACTGGCCGCGCAATTTCTATGACTTCAATGGCGATGGGTCACCCGACTTTTGCCGAGTCGCGTCAGTCAACAACCAGACCGTTTTGAAGTGCCTGTTGGGCAGCCCAACAGGCTTTACGACGACCGATGTCACGTCGGGCCCGCTAATCCCATCCTATAAGGAGGGCGCCGCCTTTGTCGACATCAATGGCGACGGCAAAACCGATTTTTGCCGCATCACGGGGTCGTCGGCCGCCCTGGCGCTGTCGTGCATGATGTCCAACGGCCTGTCCTGGGAAACGGTTGAACGCACGTCACCGACGATTCCAGATGCCGAAATTGGTGATGCGCAAGCGCGTTGGTGGGTGGACATCAATGGCGATGGCCTGCCGGATTTTTGCCGTGCTGTGCCCACGCAAAGGCTGGCTTGTCGCCTCTCAAGGGGTGATGGTGATGGCAGCTCGCCCTATGCCTTCGGCTTCAGCGACGTCTCGATTGGCAATGTGGACTTTGGCGTGGCTCAAGGCGGCCGTGGATTTTGCGACGCCACAGGCAATGGCTTGCAGACGTTTTGCCGGCAAAGCAATGTCCAGATAAGCGTTGAGCCTGTCTGCGAATTTCTTGAAACAGAAGTGTGCTCCCTTCCAACCGCCAATGCCATGAACTTGGTCGCCGGGCTGCTGCCGCAAACGTCGATCACCAGCCCCGACTTTCAGGCCCGCCAGCCGGTGCTCACGGCGTTCAGTGATGGCGTGGGCGCCGAAACCCGCATTTCCTACCTGCCGTTGACCAGTCCTGACATTTACACCCGCAGCGGCGTGGGCACTTACCCGCGGGCATTGATTGCGCAACCGCGTTCACTGGCGGTGTATGAAACGCGGTCGTTTCTGACTGGCACTTCAACGCCGTTGACCGGTATTGCCCGATATTCCTACAAAGACCTGCGCAACGACACCTGGCTCGGTTCGCGTGGTTTTCGTGAACGGTGGATCTTCACCGAATCGTCGAATTCGCTCGAACACGTCGTGTTCTACCAAGGCCTGGGGCCGACGATCGATACTGATTCGCTGCTCGATGACCGGCGCGAAATCGGCATGACCAAGGTCCAGGAGCGCTTTGCGGTGGCCAACGGTTATCTGCCTGTGCCGGCTACCAACGGGCCGTTGATGTCGCCCCGTACTTTGGCTCTGAGAAACATCATGAACAGAGCCAAACAGTCGGTGAGCATCCAGCCAGTGCCCAATGTTCAGTCCCCGTTCATTTTGCTACAGCGCACCAGCAACACACTCGCCGATGCCACGCCCGACCCGGCGCGGCTGTCCCCCGTGCCGGCTGCGTCGCGTCCTCGTTTCATCGGCACTTCCAATGTGCAAAGCTGGGACTGGAACAACGACACCGGCATTGCCGTTGCAATGCCCACAGTCCTGTCCTCAACCGAGATGACCGACCTGGGCAATATCATCCGGCTGGTGCAGACCACCACCGAGCCGAACAGCCTGGTGTGGTCCAAAACCACCACCAACCAGTACGACCCCGGCCAGCAGAACATCGGTTCCTGGATGTTGGGGCGGTTGACCAAGACCACAGTTGTCAGCACGGCGCCAACGGCTGCTCAGCAACTGGCAGCCTATCCACGCAGCGCGGGCAATTCACCGCTGGCGACATCAATGGCATCCAGCACCCCGGCCAGTGCACAGCCTGTTCATCCGGCCGTGTTGAGCACCATCTTGCAGCTCCTGCTTGGCGATTGATTCGACACCTGCTGCGGCTTTCACGCCATTTGTTTGCGAGCTTGTTTCTTCAAAAGCCCTTTTTGTCTTTTTTGATCCTGATCGCCATGAATCTTTTTGCCGCACGACTTGCTGGCGTGCCATTGCCGGTTTTTGCCAAGCAGCGCACGGGGCTGACTCTGGCCTTGCGCTTGGTGTTTTTGGCATTCGTTTTTGGCGTGACAGCTTTGCCCGCCACACCTTCCTTCGCCCAACTCCAGACTACCCGCAGCACCGAATACAGCTACGACCCTGCCACTGGCCAAGTGGTGCTTGAACGAATCGACCCTGGCCTGCCCGAGTGCCTGGAGACCGTCTACACCCT
>JANXMO010000191.1 GCA_025354615.1 Burkholderiales bacterium
CTGGTCGACTTGTTCAAGGAAATCATCGACCTCGGCACCATCGAGGCGATGGACAACGGCCAGCCAGCCGACGGGATGCGCCGCTTCAAGATCACCACCAAAAGCAGCGACAGCGATCTGCTCGACCTGTTCACCTTCCACGTTGCACGTGAACACGTGGCGCTGCTGCCGTTGGGCAAAGGCTATGGGTTTTATGACGGTTCGCCCGGTGCCCCGCCGCCTGCCGACGAGAAAGACGAGGGCTACGGGTTTTTCGACAATTCACCCGGCGCTCCGGCGCTGCCGCAGGGCCCTGCTGCAACAGCAGGCGACGCGCTTTCGCCGCACTCTGCCGCGCCGGCCGCTGAGCGCGGCAAGCCAGCCGCAAAAGCAGAAAAAGCCACAGCGCCGGTGGAAGCCTCAACGCTGCGAGTGTCGGTCGAGAAGGTCGACCAGCTGATCAACCTGGTGGGCGAACTGGTCATCACCCAGGCCATGCTGGCGCAGAACAGCAAGGATGTGGACCCGCAGCTCTACCAACAACTGGTCGCCGGCCTGGCCGACCTGGACCGCAACACGCGGGACTTGCAGGAATCGGTGATGTCGATCCGCATGATTCCGATGTCGATGGTGTTCAGCCGCTTCCCCCGCATGCTGCGCGACCTGGCCGCAAAGCTGGGCAAGAAGGTCGAGTTCATGACCCAGGGCGAGTCGACTGAACTGGACAAGGGGCTGGTCGAGAAAATCACCGACCCGCTGACCCACTTGGTGCGCAACAGCTGCGATCACGGCATCGAGTCGCCCACCGAACGGCTGGCCAAAGGCAAACCGGAGCACGGCACGATCACGCTGGCGGCGTCACACCAGGGCGGCTCGATCTTGATCGAGGTGCGGGACGACGGCAAAGGCCTGTCACGCGACAAACTGTTGAAGAAAGCGCGTGAACGCGGCATCGATGCGCCCGACAGCATGACCGATGCCGAAGTCTGGAGCCTGATCTTCGCGCCCGGTTTTTCGACTGCCGACGTGGTGACCGATGTATCAGGCCGCGGCGTGGGCATGGACGTCGTGAAGAAAAACATCACCGCGCTCGGCGGCACGGTGGAAATCGATTCGGCCGAAGGCTATGGAATGCGCGTCAGCGTGCGCCTGCCGCTGACGCTGGCCATCATGGACGGCATGAGCGTGGGCGTGGGCAAAGAGGTCTACATCCTGCCGCTGTCATCGGTGGTCGAGTCGTTCCAGGTGCGGCCGGAGATGGTCAAGACGATTGGCGGCAGCGGCCGCGTGGTGGAGGTGCGCGACGAGTACATGCCGGTGCTCGACCTGGAGCGCATCTTCAACGTGCCGCGCTTCGATTTCGAGAATGCCGGCGGCATCATGGTCGTTGCTGAAGCCGAAGGCGGGCGCGTTGCGCTGCTGGTCGACCAACTGCTGGGCCAGCAGCAAGTGGTGGTCAAAAACCTGGAGGCGAACTACCGCAAGGTCACCGACGTGTCAGGCGCCACCATCATGGGCGACGGACGGGTGGCATTGATTCTCGACGTTGGCTCGTTGGTGCGCAGGGCGCGGCATTGAATTCCTTTTTCAAGCGAATCTGCCGAATTCACCACCGATTCAACGGATTTCTGCATGAACAACTTGATTCAACGCTTCACCATTCGCACCCGCATGCTCGGCGCGGTGGCCCTGGTGCTGATATTGCTGGTAATGGTGAGCGGTGCAGGTTTGCTGGCCACGCTGCAGTTGGCG
>JANXMO010000228.1 GCA_025354615.1 Burkholderiales bacterium
CCGCGGAAGAGAAACGGACACAGAAGAAAGCGAAAACAGTAGCACCAGTAACACCAGTAACAGCAGTAACAGCAGTAACAGCAGTTAATCGGGCGTCAACAGTTTTGCACAAAAATCAATTTGCTGGGTTGCAATAGTTGCTGTGCAAAACTGTTGACGCCCGATTAACTGCTGTTACTGCTGTTACTGCTGTTACTGGTGTTACTGGTGCTACTGTTTTCGCTTTCTTCTGTGTCCGTTTCTCTTCCGCGGGCGTCTTCCAGCGCCTGCGTAACCTGCGCCCTGTCTTCTGGAGTCAAGTGCGCTAAAGAAGTCTCCAATGTGCTCAGAAATTCATCGTGCTTGTCGATGGGCAACCAGTCCACTGCGTTCAGCATCGCCGTGAACGCAGGCAACCTGTCCTCCTGCGGCACCTCATCCAGATAGAGTGTCAAAGTCGTCAGCGGCTCGGCCATTTGCGAGGGGGCCAACTGGGTCAGACTGTTCAAAACAGCATGAAATGCAATTGATTTTTTTTCTTCATCCAGGTTTTCCAGTTGATTGAACAACAAGTGCAGCAACTGTTCACGTTTCGCTTGTGGCAAGGCGACGATGACTGTTACCGAGTCTTCAAATGCAGACAACTGCTCCGACGCCGCCAGATATTCAATGTCGAAAATTAACCTTTTCATCGTTTCCAAAGGCATCAGATCTTCCGGAAGTGCAGCGGCTTTTGCCAGCACAACCTTGAGTGC
This sequence comes from Burkholderiales bacterium, assembly GCA_025354615.1. Lineage (GTDB taxonomy): Bacteria > Pseudomonadota > Gammaproteobacteria > Burkholderiales > Burkholderiaceae_C > JANXMO01. Next base: position 735 of record JANXMO010000228.1, read on the forward strand.
CGTTGGCCAAACAGATTCAGTGTCCATTCGCTGCATTCCATGCACCACATATTCCAATACGGTTGCATGGTCTTCAATGGGTATTTCATTCAAGCACTTCAATCCTTTGTCAAGTGCCGCTAACGCATCGGCGCCATCAGTCAAGACAAAAAGTTTTTCCAACAATTTACCCAGCGGCTCCGCACGATGTTGAGGTGGTAACAGCTCTTCAATCTTCGCAATGGCCACATCAAAGAAAGGCATTCGATGGTCGGGCACCAAGTTGCCAACTTTGCGCAGCAATTCGGTCAACGGCTCGGCTTGGCTTTCTTGTGGCAATTTTTCGATGGCTTGAAGCGCCCCATTGAATGCTTGCTGCAAGAGTGGTCTGGGGAATCGATCCAGATTGCCCAGGAATGCGGCCAATGGCTCCGCTCGCTGTTCTGGCAGCAGCGTATTGATCGCTGCCAGACCGGCATTCCATGCATTTGGCATGTCATTGGGTCGCAAGTTACGGATCTTGCCCAGCAGCTCGGTCAAGGGCTGCTGCCGCAAAGCGATGGGCAGGTTGTAAATAGTTGACGGGTAAGTCTGTTCGATGACATTGAATTGCGTGC
>JANXMO010000237.1 GCA_025354615.1 Burkholderiales bacterium
GCGCCGGCGCCGTGCAGCTGTGGCAAGCCGCCGTGGCGGCATCGGCTTGACCGTCATGCAGCAGCGCGTCGAATTCAGCGGCCACGAATTCGCGCGTTTCGCCCAATCGGGCCAGCAGGCTGCAGGTGTCACCGTCGGGCAACAGGCCGCGGGCGATCCAGTCCAAGTCGGCGTCGGCCGTCGGCAGCTGGTGCGTTTGCTGGTCATCGAGAAATTGAATGCGGTGCTCGAGGCGGCGCAGGAACACATAGCTTTCGGCCAACCGCTCGGCGCTGGCCGGCTTCATCAGGCCGCCGCTGGTCAGCTGGGTCAGCGCTTTCAAGGTCGAGCGGGTGCGGATTTCCGGGTACTGGCCGCCGCGCACGACTTGCAGCAACTGGACGATGAACTCGATTTCACGAATGCCGCCACGCGCCAGCTTGACGTCATTGGCACGCTCCGGCCGACCCGCGGCACGGCGCTGCGCCTCGTCACGCAGCTTGCGGTGCAGCTGGCGCAGGCTGTCGAACACGCCGTAGTCGAGGTAGCGGCGGTAAACGAACGCGGTGATCAGCGTGCGCAGCACCAGCGCCCGCCCGTTGGTGATGCTGGCCCGCGGTGCCACCACGCGGCTTTTCAGCCAGGCGAAGCGCTCCCACTCACGCCCCTGCACCTGCAGGTATTCCTCCAGCATCGCCATGCTGACGGCCGCCGGGCCGCTGCGGCCGTTCGGGCGCAGCGCCAGGTCGACGCGAAAGACGAAGCCGTCGTCGGTGGTGTCGCCGATCAGCGTGTACAGGCTGCGCGCCACTTCGGCAAAGTACTCGTGCGCCGTCACCGGCTTGCAGCCGTCGCCGGGTTGCGCATCGGTCTGGCCATCTTCCTCGTAGACGTAGATCAGGTCGATGTCGGACGACACGTTCAACTCGCGCGCGCCCAGCTTGCCCATGCCAACGACCCAAAAATCGATGCGCTCGCCCGCCGCGTTGCGTGGGACGCCAAAGCGGGCATCTTGCAAGGCAAAGGCCTCTTCCAACGCAAGGTTCAGCGTGGCTTCGGCCAATTCGGTCATCGCCCGCGTGATGTCCACCAGCGGCGCGCCGCCTTCAACATCCAGCACCGCCAGCCGCTCCAGCACCAACTGGCGGGCCACGCGCAGGGCGCTGGCCAGGCTGCACGGCGGCGTGGCGGCATTGACGAGCCGGGCCACCAGTGCTTCGATGGCGCCGCGCTGGGGCAGGCCGGAGGGCAGTTGCGTCAGCTGGTTGGCATAACGGCGCCGCACGCGCTGCACGAAGCGGCTGTGGTCGGCCCGCGGCTGCGGCATATGGGGTTCAGGCGACAAAATTGCAGGCCTCAAAAGTGCAAACCCTGCGGAGGGCGGATGGAGGGCAGAGAAGCCGGTTCAACCTGGCTTTTGCAAAAGGCTGTGCTAGGGTGGTGTGGCACGTTGAAAGCTCGTTGGGAACAAGACGATTTTTGTCGAGTGACTTGCGGCGCGCTACCGTCCATCGACCAGTTATTGCGGCTCCTACCTGGATGGTGCGACACACCGTAAGAAGGCCCCGCCGTCCACGACGATTTTTGTCTGATTGATTGGTTTTTCCCCCCATGTCCGCCGCCTTCCATCGCCCCGTTGCCGCATTGTCCGCCCCCCAGGGCCGGCGTTTGATCATGGGGTTGAAGTGGGCCGGCGGCGCGATTTTGACGGTTTGGGGCCTGTTGCTGCTGGCCTGGATGGTGCTGCATTGGGCGATCTTGCCGCACCTCGCGCAGTGGCGTGGCACCCTCGAGCGTCACGCCGGCGCCGCGCTCGGTGTGCCAGTGCGCATTGGCAGCATCGTTGCGCACAGCGGCGGTTGGGCAACGTCATTTGAATTGCGCGACGTGGCCCTGCTCGACATCCACGGCACGCCGGCACTGACGCTGCCGCGCGTGGTGGCGGCGCTGTCGCTGCGCTCGCTGCTGGTCTGGACGCCGCATTTCGAGCAACTGTTGATCGACGGCGCCGAGCTTGAAATCCGGCGCGACGCCCGTGGCCACCTTCTCATCGCCGGGCTCGACTTTTCTGGCGCCGGCCACGGCCATGGCGGTGCCAACTGGTTCTTTGATCAGCATGAAGTCGTGGTGCGCGGCGGCACGCTGCGCTGGGTTGACGACCGACGCCAGGCGCTGCCGCTGGCGCTGACCGACGTGGTACTGCGCGTTCGCAACAGCTTGCGTGGCCACCGCATCCGCATCGACGCCACGCCGCCGGCAGCCTGGGGCGAGCGCTTCACGCTGCGCGGTGACTTCACCCACGCGCTGCTCGGCGAGCGCGGTGACTGGCAGCACTGGAGCGGCGTCGCCTATGCCGAGCTGCCGCGGGCCGACGTCAGCCAGCTGCGCCGCCACGTTGCGCTGCCGTTCGAGCTGACGCGGGGCGACGGCGCGCTGCGTGCCTGGGTCGATCTGCACGACGGCCAGCCGCGGCAAGCCACGGTGGACGTGGCATTGCGCGCGGTGGCGCTGCAGCTGAGCGAGAGCAGCGCGGCGGCGCCACTTGCGCCCCTGGCGCTGCAACGGGTGCAAGGCCGCCTCAGCGGGCATCTGGACGATGAAGGCGGCGAACTCACGCTGCAGCGCTTCGGCTTCGTCACCACCGACGGTGTGGCCTGGCCGCGCAGTGACGCCTCACTGCGCTGGCACAGCGGCGCCGGCCAGCAGCCACTGGGCGGCGACTTCAAGGCCGACCGGCTGGATTTGGCCCTCATGTCGCAGGTGGCCGAGCGGCTGCCGTTCGGCCCGGCGCTGCGCCATTTGCTGGCGCAGGGGCGGCCTGAAGGTTCGATGCGCGGCGTTCAATTCAACTGGCGCGGCGCTGTCGGCGCACCAACTCACTACACCGCCAAAGCGCGGCTGCAGGGTTTGAGCCTTGCATCGCAGACAGCGGCAGTGCCGGGCGACATCGGGCGGCCCGGTGTGCACAACGCCAATGTCGACCTGGTGGCCACCGAAGCCGGCGGCGAAGCGCAGCTGGCCATCGACCAGGGCGCGCTCGATTTACCCGGCGTTTTCGCCGAGCCGCTGGTGCCGCTGGCACGCTGGCGCAGCGGTGTGATCTGGCGCATCGGCCCGGCAACGCCGACCGGCAAAACAGGCACGACGGGCGCGCCGCCGCCCAACATTTCGGTTCAAGTCAAGGATGCCCGCTTTGCGAATGCCGATGCCAATGGTGAGCTGCAAGCGCGCTGGTCCAACGGCGGGGCGCCCGGCGGGCCGGGGCTGTTGACGCTGGACGGCCGGCTTTTCCAGGGCAACGCGGCCCGCGTGGCACGTTACCTGCCGCTGCAGCTACCGGCTGAAACCAGGGACTACGTGGCGCAGGCGGTGCGCAGCGGCCGCCTGAGCAACCTTGTTTTCCATGTCAAAGGTGACCTGGCGGAATTTCCTTTTGGGCCGCCCAAGCCGGCCGCGAACGGTGAATTCCGTATCCACACGCAAGTTGAAGACACGACCTTCGCCTTCGTGCCCGGCGTGGCTGTCAGCGGCCCGGCACCCGCCACGGGCTGGCCCGCGCTGACCGGCCTGACAGGCGAGCTGGTGTTCGACCGCACATCGATGGAAATCCGCCATGCGCAGGCGCAGCTGGGCGGCGTAGCGCTGCAGCACGTGCAGGGCGGCATTCACCATCTGGCCGACAACGCGGTGCTGACGCTGCAGGGCAGCGGGCGCGGCGCGCTGGCCGACATGCTGCGTTTCGTCAACACCACACCGGTGAGCGAATGGACCGGCCGCGCGTTGAGCCAGACCAAAGGCAGCGGCAGCGCCGACCTGCGCCTGGCACTGGCCATTCCGCTGGCTCGAGTGGCAGCCAGCACCGTCAATGGCAGCCTGATGCTGGCCGGCAACGAGGTGCGCTGGCGCCCCGACGCCCCGGCGCTGTCCAGCGCCCGTGGCCGTATCGATTTTTCCAACAAGGGCTTCGCCCTGACCGGGGTCACGGCGCGCTTTCTGGGCGGCGACAGCACGCTCGAAGGCGGCTTGCAGGGCGATGGGGGCGTGCGCCTGCAGGCCAGCGGCAGCCTCACGGCCGATGCTTTGCGCCGCACGCCGGAGCTTGGCGCGGTGTCACGGCTGGCCGGCGCGATGAGCGGGCAAACGCGTTACAAGGCGTCGCTTGCGCTGTTGCACGGCGTGGGAGAAATCCAGTTGACGAGCAACCTGGCGGGCTTGGCGCTTGATCTGCCCAGCCCCTTGCGCAAGCCGGCCGAGGCGCCGCTGGCACTGCGGGTGCAAGCGCTGTTGGCAGCCGATGCCGGCGCGCCGCCGGGCGTGGCCACGCGTGACACCTTGCGCTTCGAACTCGGCAACGTGGTGCAAGCGCTCTACCAACGTGACTTGACCGAAGAAACACCCCGCGTGCTGCGTGGCGCCATCGGCATCATGGAGCCGCCACCGGCGCTGCCCGCCAGCGGTGTGGCGGCCAGCGTCGCTTTCAACGCCTTGGCGCTGGACCCGTGGCAGGCCTTGGCGACACGGCTGTCGGGGCCTTCGCCTGCCGTGGCAACTCTCGCCTCCACCACCCCAACCACCGGCGCCGTGACACCGACCAGCGCTTCGCCCGGCAGCGCTTATGCGCCGACCAGTCTCGCCGTGCGCGCCCAATCGCTGCTGTGGAGCGGCAAGCGCTTGTCGCACGTGGTGGCCGGGTTGTCGTTCGACGACGGCTTCTGGCGCGCCAACGTGGCGAGCGACCAACTGGGCGGTTACGTCGAATACCGCGTGCCGCGCCGCAGCACCGCTGGTGCCGCGGGCCGCGTGGTGGCACGGCTGGCCCATTTGTCGCTGCAGCAGGAACCGGCTGAAAACGCCGAGCCGTTGCTGGAGACACCGCCGGCCAGCGTGCCGGCGCTCGACATCACGGTCGACGAACTGACGCTGCGCGGCAAACGGCTGGGCCGCGTGGAAATCGAAGCCGTCAACCGGCTGAGCAGCGAGGGCCGCGACGCCGGGCGCGAGTGGCGGCTCAACCGTCTCGTCGTCACCACGCCCGAGGCGCGGCTGTCAGCCAGCGGCGTGTGGGCCGCCAGCGCCGGTGGCGCGCCCAACGGCCGGCGCCGGACGCTGCTCGACTTCAAGCTCGACCTGGCCGACAGCGGCGCCCTGCTCGACCGGCTGGGCCAGGGCCGCACACTGCGCAGCGGCAAAGGCACGTTGACGGGCCAAGTCGACTGGCTGGGCTCGCCGCTGGCCATCGATTACCCGAGCCTGAACGGCCAGCTCAACGTGGCGCTCGGCGGCGGCCAGTTCCTCAAAGCCGAGCCCGGCGCGGCGCGCTTGCTGGGCGTGTTGAACCTGCAGGCGCTGCCGCGGC
>JANXMO010000264.1 GCA_025354615.1 Burkholderiales bacterium
GAAAGCGAGTACCGGCGTGAGCTGGAAACCGACATCGAGCCGTTCAAGGGCCTGTTGCTCGGTCTGTTCTTCATGGCCGTGGGCATGACGATCGACTTTCAAGTCGTGCTGCAGCGGCCCGGCTTGATCGCGCTGCTGGTGGCCGGCTTCCTGACCGTCAAGGCGCTGGTGCTGTGGGCGATGGCGCGCACCCTGCCGCTGCCCTTGATGGAGCGGCCGGTGTTCATCATTCTGCTGGCGCAGGGCGGTGAATTCGGCTTCGTCGTGTTCCAGACCGCGGCGCAGGCCGGCGTGATCGGCGCGCCCGTGGCCTCGCTGCTGGTCGCCGTGGTGGCGATATCGATGCTGCTCACGCCGCTGTTGTTGGTAGCGGCCGACCGGCTGCTGCTGCCGCGCCTGGCGCGCCAGGCCACCGTCGTGCGCACCGATCTGGATGAGCTCGACACGCTGCAGAACGCGCCCGTCATCATTGCCGGCTTCGGCCGCTACGGGCAGATCATCGGCCGGCTGCTGTATGCCAACGGCATCAAGCCCACGGTGCTGGAGCATGACGCGGAGGCCATCGATGCGCTCAACAAATTTGGCTGGCGCGTGTTTTATGGAGACGCCACGCGGTTAGACCTGCTGCGCAAAGCCGGCGCCGACACGGCCCGCGTGCTGGTGCTTGCGATTGACGACGTGGCGCAAAGCACTGCGTTGGCGGCCATGGTGCGCCACAACTTTCCGCAATTGACCATCGTGGCGCGGGCGCGCAATGTCAGTCATTACTTTGCGCTGCGTGAGCTCGGCGTTACGCTGATCGAGCGCGAAACGCTGGACTCGGCACTGATGAGCGCACGCAGCGTGCTCGAAACGCTGGGCTGGCAGCCGCACCAGGCGCGCAACCTGGCGCTGCGCTTTCGCCGCTACAGCGTCGAGCAGCTGTTGGAGATGGCACCGCACCATCGCGATGAAGCGCGGCTGATCGCCGTGGCCAAGCAAGGCCGCCAGCAGCTGGAAACGATGTTCGCCCAGGAGCGTTCGAATGCTCGGCGCAAGGCGTTCAAAGCCGGTTGGAGCGACGACGGGCCGACGCTGCCGTGAGGCGCAAGCGGCGGGGATCGGCATGGTTTGTGCCGTAGCAAGGCGTTTTTCTTTCATCGCCGTTCGTTGCCAAGGATTTTTATGATGCCGCCTTTTGCAGCTCAGAGTTGTCGGGTTAAAGATCAACTCCCTCTCCCGCGCGCGGGAGAGGGCCGGGGTGAGGGATGGCGCATGGCACAAACAGTGAGTACCAGGGCGGCAACGCTGCCCTCACCCCCACCCTCTCCCACAAGTGGGAGAGGGGGCCAATACAGGCATGCTTTCCAAGTTCAAATGCGCTGGGTCCATAACAGGGTGCTGCCATGCCTGCTGCTGCTGTTGACACTTATCACTGCGCCAGCGGGTTTGCAGGCGCAAACGCCGGATAAAACCGTTGCAACGGAAGCGGTCTTGCGCCCGTTTGCTGCGGTACCCGGGCCGCCCGCGCCGCCCTGGGTGCCGCTGCGGTTGCCGCGGCAAACCAAGCCGGTGACGCAATTCGAGGTGGTCGACATCGATGGCCGGCGCGCCTTGCGCGTGGAGGCCGATCACTCCTACGGCAATGTGCTGCACCCGCTGCACATGGCCGATTCAGGCGCGGCGCCGGGCACTTTGTCGTGGCAGTGGAAAGTGCAGCAACTCAATGAGGCGGCCGACCTGCAGCAGCGCAGCGGTGACGACACCACGCTGAAGGTCTGCACCTTGTGGGATGAACCGCTCGACGACGTGCCGTTCGCCGAGCGCCAGTTGCTGCGCCTGGCCGGTGCCCGCGCCGGCGAGCCGCTGCCGACCGCCACCGTGTGCTACGTCTGGGATGCGCGGTTGCCGGTGGGCAGAGAGCTCGACAGCCCGTTCACCCATCGTCTGCGCTACATCGTGCTGCGCCAAGGCGCTTTCAGCAGCTGGCGCTCCGAGAAGCGCGATATCGGTGCCGATTTCCTGCGCCTGTTCGGCGGCGAGGTGCACCAACAGCTGCCGCCGTTGATCGGCGTGGCCGTTGGGGCCGATGCCGACAACACGCAAGGCCACAGCCTCGGTTACGTCAGCACCTTGATCTTGACGCCTTGAACGGCCCTGGTGGCCTGCGCAGCACACCGTCAAGTCAAGGCTTGACCCGCGCCGCGCGCATCACCGCCGCGCAGCGGCGCAGCGCGCGCAGCACATCGGCCAAGTGCAGTCGGTCGCGCACCGACAGCTGCAGCACCAGCTCGGCGCTGTCGGCTGCCGGCTCGGCGCCCATCGCGATGTGGGTGATGTCGGCCTCGGCGGCGGCGACCGCGGCGGCCACCTGCGCCAGCACGCCTTTGCCGTTTTTCAGCAGCACGTGCACGCCGGTCTCGAACGAGCGCGTGGGTTGTTCGACCCAGTCGACGCCCATCCAGCGCTCGCTGTCGCGCTCATGAAGGCGGCGGCCCACGCCGCATTCCGTGGTGTGACCAGGCCTTCGCCACGGCCCAGGTAGCCGACGATGGCGTCACCGGGAATCGGCTTGCAGCAGGGCGCCAGCGAGATCGACGCGCCATCGCTGCCACCCACCAGCACCATGCCCTGCGTGGGCGCTTCGGCATCGGTAGCGTAGCGGCCCATCGTCAGCGTCAGCGCATCGGGCTGCGCCCCGCCATCGATGAGCAGACGGGCCAGCCGTTTGGCAACGATCGTGGCGATCTTGCGGCCGAGGCCAATGTCGGTCAGCAACTCGTCGCGGCTGCGGTTGCCGCTCCAGCGCAGCAGTTGTTGCCATACTGGCGCGGCAGGCGGAGCGCGATCGTCGTCGTCCGGCATCGCCAGCCCTTCGGCGCGCAGGGCCTGGGCCAGCATCTTCGCGCCCAGCGCCTGCGATTCCTCCAGCTCCATCGTCTTCAGATAATGGCGGATCTTGGAGCGCGCACGGCCGGTGCGCACGAAGTTCAGCCAGGCCGGGTTCGGCTTGGTGTGGGGCGAGCCGATGATCTCGACCACGTCGCCGCTGTGCAGCTCGGTGCGCAGCGCCACCGGCTCGCCGTTGACTTTGGCCGCCACGCAGTGGTCGCCAACGCCGGAGTGAATGGCATAGGCAAAGTCGACCGGTGTGGCGCCGCGCGGCAGTGCCAGGATCTTCGACTTCGGTGTGAAGACGTAGACCGCATCGGGGAACAGGTCGATCTTGACGTGCTCGAGGAATTCGCCCGCGTCGTGTGTTTCGTGCTGGATGTCGATCAACGATTGCAGCCACATCGCGCCCAGGCGCTGCGCTTCCAGCGCCTGGTGGGCGGCATTGCCGCTGCCACCCTTGGTTTTGTACAGCCAGTGCGCGGCAATGCCCTTTTCGGCCACCGCGTGCATCGGCTCGGTGCGGACCTGGAACTCGATTGCCGTTCCCAGCGGGCTGACCAGCGTGGTGTGCAGCGACTGGTAGCCGTTGGCCTTCGGAATGGCGATGTAATCCTTGAAGCGCCCGGGCATCGGCTTGTAGAGCTGGTGCAGCACGCCCAGCGCCATGTAGCACTCCGACAGCGTCGAAACCACCAGTCGAAAGCCGAACAAGTCGTTCACCTGGGCAAAGCTCAGGTGTTTTTGCCGCATCTTGCTGTAGATCGAAAACAGCGTTTTTTCGCGCCCGACCACCTGCACCGGTAGCTGCGCCTGCTGGAACGCCCGGTCGACGTCGCGCTGCACGCGCTCGACGATGTCGCGTCGGTAGCCGCGCGCTTTCAGCATGGCCCGGCTCAAGGCGCCGTGCCGCCACGGGCGGATGTGCTGGAACGACAGTTCCTGCAGCTCGCGGTAGGTTTGGTTGAGGCCCAGCCGGTGGGCGATGGGTGCGTAGATGTCGAGCGTTTCGCGGGCAATGCGGCTGCGCTTGGCCAGCGCCATGGCGTTCATCGTGCGCATGTTGTGCAGCCGGTCGGCCAGCTTGATCAGGATGACGCGCACATCGCGCGCCATCGCCAGCAACATCTTGCGGAACGACTCGGCCTGCGATTCTTCACGGGTCGAGAACTGCAGCTTGTCGAGCTTGGTCAAGCCGTCGACCAGATCGGCCGTGGGCGCGCCGAAGCGCTCGATCAGCACCGACTTGGTGATGCCGCAGTCTTCCATCGCGTCGTGCATCAGCGCAGCCATGATGGCTTGAGCGTCGAGCTTCAGGTCGGCGCACAGGCCGGCCACGGCAATCGGGTGCGTGATGTAGGGCTCACCGCTGGCGCGGAACTGGCCCAGGTGCGCCTCGTCGGCAAAGCGGTAGGCGTCGCGCACGCGCTTCAGATCGGCGGCGTCGAGGTAGTCAAGCTTGTGGGTCAGCGTGTCGAACGAGGCCGCGGCGGCATCTGCCCGGGGTTTGGCAGCGGCTGCAGCAGCGGCTGAAGAAGACGCGGCCGTGGCGGCAGCGTCGCAAGGCGGGCGGTCAGCGGTTTTGCCAGGCTCTTTGGCGGGCGCTTTGGACGGAATGGCGGTGCTGCCCATGGCCGTGAATTCAGCGGTTAAACCGCCATGCTGCCATTGCGGGCAAGTGGTGAAGGTTCAACGTGCGGCGCCAATCAGCAACAGCGGCCCGCCGAGGCAGCCCGGGCGCCGCAGCAACAGGTCAGACCGGCACCTTGCGCAACATTTCAAGGCCGATTTCACCAGCGGCGATTTCCCGCAGCGCGGTGACGCCGGGCTTGTTCTTGGTGTCGATCTTGGGCGCGTGCCCCTGGCTGAGCATGCGCGCGCGGTAGGTGGCGGCCAGCACCAGTTGAAAGCGGTTGGGGATTTTGACGAGGCAGTCTTCGACGGTGATACGGGCCATGCAGTACTCCAGACAGAGAGCGAAGAACAAGAGAGGGAGGACGAAGAAGCGGCGTCAGCTCAAATTCAGCGCGTCGAACACCGCGGGGCGGCTGCGCCGCAGGGCGGCGTACTTCAGGCGCTGTGAGTGCACGATGGTTTTCAGGTCAAAAACCGCCGACTCGAACAGGGCATTGACTATAACAAAGTCGAAATTTCGGGCCTGCTCGACTTCATGGCGTGCGTTGGCCAGGCGCTGCGCGATCACCGCCGCGCCGTCTTCGCCGCGGCGGTTCAGGCGCTGCGCCAGCTCGTCCCAGCTGGGCGGCAGGATGAAGATCAGCACCGCGTTCGCGAACAGCTGCTTGATTTGCAAGGCGCCTTGCCAGTCAATTTCCAGCACCACATCCTGGCCGCCGGCCACGGTTTGCTCGATGGCGCCGCACGAGGTGCCATACCAATGGCCGTGCACTTCGGCCCATTCCAGAAAATCACCCGCGGCCACCTTGGCGTGAAAGCTTTCGGCGCTGACGAAGTGGTATTCGCGCCCATCGCGTTCCTGGCCGCGCGGCGCCCGGGTGGTGTGCGAAACCGACACCGCCAAGTGCGAATCGATTTCCAGCAGCGCCTTCACCAGGCTCGATTTGCCCGCGCCGCTGGGCGCGGCCACGACGAACAGGTTGCCAGGATGCTTCATCAAGAAAAGTGCTCCATGCAAATTCGAACCGGGTTCATGCCGGTAGCCGTGTTTGTACCAGTTGCGCCCGTCACAGGCGCAGTGCGCCGGCATAGCCGGTCATTTCGAGATAACCACGGCCAATGCGCTGGCCTTGTGCATTGCGCAATTCGCTCAGCCCTTCCCAGTAGATGGAGCCGGTGCTGGCGCGGCTGTCGAGTTCCTGGTCGTCGAGCAGCGCGGCCACGGTGTGGCGACCAGCCGGTGTTTCGATCGTCCACACCACCGGATAGCGCGCCTGCGACGCCGGGCTCTGCCACACACGCCGGGCGGTGAAGCGCACTTCGGCTGCATTGAAGTTGCGCGCGGCCTGCCCCGGCCCGCGCCAGCTGCCGCCGGCCCACAGCGTGCTGCCATCGGCGCGGCGCAGCTGGAAGGCGGTCAGCGCGCTGCCGTCGTCCAGGTTGATGCCGATCCAGTCCCAGCCGACCGCCTCGGGCGCCAGCAGCGAGTCGCTCCATTCGTGGTCCAGCCAGGCGCTGCCGCGCACCGGCTGGCGGCGGCCCGCTTGCGTCAGCGTGCCGCTGACGGCGAGCTGTGGCTGGCTGTAATAGCGGCTGGCCTGCGCCGGCAGCGGCCCTTTCTGCGACCAGCCGGCCACGCCTTGCAACAGCAGCGGCTGCGTGGCGGCAAAGGCCAAATCGAAGCCGAAGCGCTCGGCGCGCACTTGCGCCTGGTAGCGGCTTTGCGCGGCCGGCCCGCTGCGCAGCAGGCGCCAGCCTCGCAGTGATACGTCGGTGTCGCCCTCGGCGGCCTGGGCAATGCCAAAGCCGGCGCGGGCCACGCGCTGGTCGTGCTGCAGCCGGCGGGCGGTCAGGTCGGTCAACGCGGTGTGCGCGAAGACCAGTTGGCGCGCCGCGAAGCGGCTGGGGTGGTCATCCGCCACCCGCGTGCGTGCCCGGAAAAAAGTGATTTGAAAGCCGAGCGGCGCGCCAGCGGCTTCGAGCGTGCCGGTGATGTACCACCATTCGATGCGCGTGGCCGGGTGGGCGCCGAAGTCGGCAGGGAACGCCAGCGGGCGCAGCGGGGCGGGCGCAGCGGCAGTGGTCGTGACGGGCAGGGCGGCGCTCCCCGCTGTCAGCAGCCAGGCGCGCCGGCTCAATGGCGGCGACCACGACAAAGGTTTGAACATCGACGCATTTTGAGCGCGCAGGCGTGGCCTGAGCAAAGGCCCGGGTGCGCGCTAAAAAATCCCGTGGCGGCATGCGGCCCGGCCACGCCGCTCCACCACAATCGACGGTTGCCTTTTTGCCCGCCCATGTCCAATTTCGCCCTGCCTCCTCACTTTGATTTGAGCGACCATTTCGACCACGGCACCCTGATCCGTGCGATGGCGCTGCAGCCGGAGCAGGCGTTGCTGTCGCAACAAGTGCGCGGCGAGACGCTGCACACGCGTGTGCGCGGCAGTGCCTCGCAGGTGTATGAACAGGGCATCCGGTTTTTCGTCGACCCGCGCACCGGACTGCACCTGCGCGGCAGCTGCAGTTGCCCGATCGGCCTGAACTGCAAACACGTGGCGGCGGCGCTGATGGCTTTTGAAGCGCAGCAATTGCGTGCACAGCGTTCAGGCGCCGGGCAGGCGGCGCGCAGCACCGTGCCGGCCCCGGAAACCGAATGGTTGCCGCGGCCGCTCGAAGGCTGGCTGGCCGACTGGCCGACGGCGGCCGCTCCCGCCGCGCCCGTGCCCGCCGCATTGGTGCGGGTGTTGATGTACGTGCTGGTGGCCGAC
>JANXMO010000301.1 GCA_025354615.1 Burkholderiales bacterium
TGCCGGGCCCACGTTGATGGCGCGGCCTTTGATGTCATGAATGAATTGCAAGGGCGAATCGGCGCGCGCAACGAAATAAATCGGCTCGATCGACAAAGGCGCAATGATTTCCAGGGCCGGTAACCGCGCCGTCGGCGTGTGCAACGCTGTTTGCAAGGCGTCATAGCGAACCACTGCGAGACGCGGCTGCGTTTTCAGCGCCGCCAGGCTGTCCATCCAGCCGTCAACGGGCAAGCTGCTGCGTTCGGCGTCAATCGCCGACCCGCCGGTGCCCGTCGCCACAAGCACCTCCTGCGCCAGCGCTGTACTCGCGCTGTCATGGCTGTCGGTCACAACGCTTACGCGGCTTGCTTCGGAAATGAGCGATGTGGGTTGAACTGCAACGGCCGCACTGGAGGCTGGCGCTGTTGCACGCTGCGCTGGCGCAGCCAACAAGCTGCCTGTATTGGGCGGGGACACGTGCGCCTGAACCTTGGGCGCCTTGAGCGCAGCCATCTGCACTTCGCCGCTTTGAGAAAAAGGCCGGTAGTGATGGACCCATACGCCCGCCAGGGCAACAAGGCCGGCCACTGACAGCCAACGCCCACCGTGTCTGGGCAGCACAGAAAGGCGCTTTGGTGCAGCACTACCATCATGCGAGAGGGATGGGCGGTGGTGCGGCTTCAAAGCTGCGGCTGGCTGATCGAACACGATCGGTGAAGGCGCTTGCTGCGGCAAAACGCCTGCAACGGCGCTACTGGTGACCGGAGAAAGCACAGGAGGCGCCGGAAGTCGAACTTCACGACGGTCGGCGACGATTGCCGGCGTTTCGGGGGCCGGCGTCTGCACTACGGTAAAGAGCTTCAAAGCCGCCGTCTGCAACAAGGAGTGGGAGCACGCTTGCCAATCGACTTTGGCTAAAGCAGCCGCATGTCGCGTCTCGCCTGGCACCACCGCTGGAGCTGCTGCTGACAGTTGAGGATTGAGCACCTCTTTGTGGATCGATTCGCCGTCACAGTTGTCAGGTGGCACCGGCGACGCTGACACCGGTATGCTGGCCGGCGCAGCAGTTACAGCGTCAATCGATGGGATGTTGAAAGATTGCGCACTGTTGTCCGAGACCGGTATGGCAAGCCCAGGAAAAGAGACACTGTTGGCCCCTGGACTGCCTTGCGCTGCATCAGCCCGGCTTGCACGAGCCACCTTGGCCACGATGTCATTCAATGCCGCTGAACGAAGGCCGGGGTCGGATGGCGGCGAAAGCGCATCAGTGTCTACAGTAGAAGGCACGATGACAGCGCTGCTTTCAGGCGCAGTACGGCTTCGCTTGGCAGCATTTGCCACGATCAAAGCCAACGCATCGGATAAGTCACTGTCTTTCACTGCAATTCCACGCAAATTGGGGTGCTGCGAATGTCAGCACCTTTCTTCGCTAAGGCAATTACAGAACCCGAACCGCGTTTCGCCCCTTATTCAAGGGGGTGCAGACCAATAGCTTGGAAAATGCACTTGTAGGGCACAGCGTCCTCACCAAAACGGTGAGGCGAGAACAACAGAGGTGCGCCTAACGCGCTGCGGCAACAGGTGTTTGCCACACTGGCAAGCGCCAGTGAAACGCTTGCAGTACCTGCCATCTGCAGTGCCGCTTACCGGATGAAACCCGCTTTTCCGGCTGTTTATTGTTCTTTACTGGCGGAAGCGGTGAGATTCGAACACACGGGCCCTTTCGAGCCGCCGGTTTTCAAGACCGGTGCAATCGACCACTCTGCCACGCTTCCTTTCCGCTGTGTGCGGACCTGGCAAGTGTAGCGTTGCCGGTTCACACGGGCGCATCACACGGGCGCTTGGCAGTCGACTTGAATCCATTCCGGTGAGCCGTCATGGCCGATGCAGGCGGCGC
>JANXMO010000312.1 GCA_025354615.1 Burkholderiales bacterium
GCCAACGGCAAGGCGACGCTGAAAAAGCGGTCGAGTGGCCCGGCGCGCAGCGTGGCCGCCGCTTCGAGCAGGCGTTCGGGAATGGCTTCGAACGCCTGCTG
Organism: Burkholderiales bacterium; assembly: GCA_025354615.1. GTDB lineage: Bacteria > Pseudomonadota > Gammaproteobacteria > Burkholderiales > Burkholderiaceae_C > JANXMO01. The sequence continues at coordinate 102 of JANXMO010000312.1, forward strand.
CAGCGGCTGCACGACGAAGGGCAGCGAGTACAGCACTGAGGCCACCACCAGCCCCGCAAAGGTAAAAGGCAGCCGGCCCCAGCCGAGCGCCTGCGTGGCCTGGCCGACAACGCCTTGCGGGCCCGTCAGCAGCAGCAGGTAAAAGCCGAGCACCGTGGGTGGCAGCACCAGCGGCATGGCCACGAGCGCGGCCCACAGCGGCTTCAACGGCGAACGGCTGCGCGCCAGCGCCCAGGCGAGCGGCGCGCCCAACAACAGCAGCAGAACGGTGGTGACCGTTGCCAGCTGCGCGGTCAGGCGCACGGCGCTCCACTCGGCGGCGGTCATCACGGCGGCAAGGGTGCCGGTGGCGGTTCGTCAGCCGTGGCCCTCACAGGCCATAACCCCAGCTGCGGATGACCTGGCGCGCCGGCTCGCTGCGCAGGTAGGCCAGCAAGGCCGTGGCCGCAGGTTTGTTTTCGCCAGGGCGCAGCAGCACGGCGTCTTGCCGCAATGGGCTGTACAGGGTCTGCGGCACCAGCCAGTACGAGCCTGTCACCGGCTGGCCAGGCGGCGCCACTTGCGACAGCGCGACGAAGCCCAGCTCCGCATTGCCACTGGCCACGAACTGGTAAGCCTGGGCGATGCTCTCGCCGGTGACCAGGCGCGGCGCCAGCGCGGCGCGAAGGCCCAGCGCTTGTAGCGTGTCGACCGCCGCCTGGCCGTAGGGCGCCAACTGCGGGTTGGCAATGGCGAGATGGCTGAAGCGCCCGGCGGCCAGCACCGCGCCTTGCGCGTCCACCAGGCCCGGCTGCGCACTCCACAGCACCAGCCGGCCGATGGCGTAAGTGAAGCGGCTGCCCGCCACGGCGTGCCCTTCGGCCAACAGCCGCGCGGGCGTGCTGTCGTCAGCGGCCAGCAGCACCTCGAACGGCGCGCCGGCGCGGATCTGCGCCAGGAATTTGCCGGTTGCCCCCGATGTGAGGGCCACGGTGTGGCCGGTGTCACGCGTGAAGTCGGCTGCGATGCGGGCCAACGGCGCAGCAAAGTTAGCCGCCACCGCCACCTGCACTTCAGCGGCCTGCGCGAAGGGGCCAAAGACTGCCAGGGCGGCCAAGGTGGAGGCCAGCCCGGCACGGGCGAGGCGACCCAGCGCCGCAAACGCTTTTCGTTTCGATGCAGGGATTTCAGATTTCCTCATACAGCGGCAGGGTCAAGAATTCTTCAAAAACGTCTTGCGTGCTCATGGTGGTGAAGATGCCCGCGGCGCGGTCGAACTGGCCCTCGAAGCCACCGGCTTTGATCTTTGCCAGCTCCTGCGGCACCCAAGCGCGCACCAGGTCAGCCGTGACCTTGCGGCCGTCGTCCAGCACGCCTTTGGGGCTCCGGATCCACTGCCAGACCTGGCTGCGGCTGATTTCCGCGGTAGCCGCGTCTTCCATCAAATTGTGGATGGGCACGCAGCCATTGCCGGCCAGCCAGGCGCCCAGGTAGTGAATACCGACGTTGATGTTCATGCGCAGGCCGGCTTCAGTAATCGGCACCTCCGGCTGGAAGGTCAACAGCTCCGCGGCCGTGACGTCGACCTCGGGTTTCTGCTTGTCGAACTGGTTGGGCCGATCGCCCAGCACGGCAACAAACTCTTTCATGCTCGTCTCGACCAGCCCTGGGTGCGCGACCCAGCCGCCGTCATAACCATCAGTGGCGTCGCGCCGCTTGTCGGCGATGATGCCGGCCATGGCGGCGGCGTTCTTCTCAGCGTCGTGCTTGATCGGAATCAACGCGCTCATGCCGCCAATGGCCGGCGCGCCACGCTTGTGGCAGGTTTTGAGCAGCAGCAGCGCATAGGCGCGCATGAAGGGCGCGGTCATCGTCACGCGGGCGCGGTCGGCCAGGCAAAAGCTGCGGTCGAGCTTGAATTTTTTGATGCAGCTGAAGATGTAATCCCAGCGGCCGGCATTCAGGCCGGCGCTGTGTTCACGCAGTTCGTAGAGGATTTCCTCCATCTCGAAGGCCGCAAGAATGGTTTCGATCAGCACCGTGGCCTTGACCGTGCCTTGCGGCAGGCCCAACGCCTTTTGCGTGGCCACGAACACGTCGTTCCACAAGCGCGCTTCGAGGTGGCTTTCCAGCTTCGGCAGATAGAAATACGGCCCGGCGCCGCGCGCCAGCAACTCGGCGGCGTTGTGAAACATGTACAGCGCGAAGTCGAACAACCCACCGGAAACGCGCTGACCATCGATCAGCACGTGTTTTTCATCGAGGTGCCAGCCACGTGGGCGCACTTGCAGCGTGGCCGTCTGTTCGTTCAAGCGATAGAGCTTGCCGTTGGCCGTGTGCGTCAGCGTGCGGCGAATGGCCTGGTAGAGGTTGATCTGGCCCTGGATCTGGTTCGTCCACAGCGGTGAATTGCTGTCCTCGAAATCGGTCATGTAGCTGTCAGCGCCGGAATTGAAGGCGTTGATGACCATCTTGGCGTCGACCGGGCCGGTGATTTCGACCCGCCGGCGTTGCAACGCCGCGGGAATGGGCGCCACGCGCCAGTCGCCGTCGCGCACCGCGCGGGTTTCGGGCAGAAAGTCAGGGCGCTCGCCGGCGTCGAGCCGCGCGGTGCGCTCGCGGCGCGCCGCGAGCAACGCCTGACGCCGCGGCTCGAAGGCGCGGTGCAAAGCGCTTACCAAGTCGAGTGCCGGGCGGCTGAGAATGGCTTCGAAACCCGGCAGCAAGGCTGCGTTGATTTGCAGGCCAGGGGGCAACGCGAACTCGGGGGTGCTCATCAAAGCGGCTCCTTCAGCAGACAAAACGGCTCAACGGCCCGGACAAACGCAGCAATGCCGACAGCCGTCGTCAGCCTTTGGCCGCAGCGTCAGCAGCGCACTTCTTGACGAAGCTGGTTTTGGCGGCGCCGGCCAGCTTCTTTTCAGCGGCATGCGCTTCACAGGCGGCGGCCGGGTCGCTGGCACCGGTCGAGGCTTCGCACTTCTTCAAAAAACTGGTCTTGGCGGCGCCAGCCAACTTTTTGTCAACGGCCTGGGCGTCACAGCTCGGGGCTTCGGCGCTGTGCATGGCAGGTGCCTCACGGTGGGAACTGGCGCCAGCGGGCAGCGCCAGCGCGGCGGCAGCGACGGTCATGATCGAGGCCAAAGCACGGAAGGTCGAGGTCATCGGGTTTCTCCAAGGGAACGTTTGAGGGGAAGGCGGGCACCAAGAGCCGCGCGGCGGCATTGGAGCACGCCGCCCCCGGCGGCTGCAAGCACCAAGCCGTTGCAGCCGCACTTTTGACACAATGAACCTGCGTAGCGGCGTCAAACCAAACAGCCGCTGCCGCAGATGCCTTCAACCGACCAGGATCGCAAGCACATGAAACGACGTGATTTTTCGGCCCGTCTGGCCGCGGCAGGCTGGGGCGCCACGGCACTCGGCGGACTGGCTGGCGCAAACCCTGCCGCCGCCCAAGGCGGCACGCCCGTCGAGGGCACGCACTACATCAAGCTCGGCCGGCCGCTTCAGGTGCCGGCGGACGGCAAGATCGAGGTGATCGAATTCTTCTGGTACGGCTGCCCGCATTGCAACGCCTTCGAGCCGGCACTCGACGCCTGGCAAAAAGCGCTGCCGCCTGACGTGGCCTTCCGCCGCGTGCCGGTGGCGTTCCGTGATGAGCCGTTCACCACGCACCAGCGCATCTACTACGCGCTGGAAACATTGGGCGCCGTGCCGACGCTGCACCGCAAGGTGTTTGCCGCCGTTCACGTCGACCACGCGCGGCTGGACAGCCTGTCTGAAATCGCCACGTGGATGGGCAAAAACGGCATTGACGCCGCCAAGTTCAGCGAGGCCTTCAACTCTTTCGGCGTGCAAACCAAGGCCAAGCAGGCCAGGCAGCTGGCCGAGGCCTATCGCATCGACGGCGTGCCGGCGCTGGGCATCCAGGGCCGCTTTTACACCTCGGGCACGCTGGCTGGCAGCGCCGAGCGCTCGCTGGCGGTGACGGACTACTTGATCAATCAGGTGCGTAAAAAGGCTTGACTTGACGCCGGCCGCAGGCGCCTTCCTCATGCGCGCGGCTGGCGCCGCCGCTGCGCAGCCAGCACCCCCAAGGCAGCAGCGCTGAAAGCGGCTCCAGCCCAGAACGTGGCGCTGCCGCCATGGCGGTCCCACAGCCAGCCGGCCAAGGCGCTGGCCACCAGCAACGCGACGCCACAGGCCAGGTTGAAAACGCCGTAAGCCGTGCCGCGCAGGTCGGTGGGCGCCGTGTCGGCCACCATCGCGGCGAGCAGGCCTTGCGTCATGCCCATGTGCACGCCCCACAGCGCGACGCCGCCCAGCGTGAAACCCCACTGGGCGCTGCTGGCCAGCAGCGCGTCGGCCGCGATCAGCACGCCCAGTCCGCCGGCCAGCAGGCTGCGGTGGCTGACGCGGTCGGACAAGCGCCCGAAGGGATAAGCCGACGCGGCATAAACGATATTCATCGCCACCATCACCAACGGCACCAGGGCCAAAGCGATGCCGCTTTGCTGCGCACGCAGCACCAGAAAGGCCTCGCTGAAGCGTGCCAGTGTGATGACCGTACCCAATGCAACCACTTGCCAATAAGCGTGGCTGAGGCGGGCCCAGTTGTCGCGACGCAGCGGGAAAACACGTTTCGGCGCAGCGCCAGGCGGGGGCTCGCGCACCCCGGCCACCAGCAAGACCACCGCCAGCAAGCCGGGAATGACCGCCACCCAGAACACGGCGCGAAAATCATTGCCCCACAGCAGCATCAAGCCCACGGCCAGCAGCGGCCCGGTAAAGGCACCCACTGTGTCGAGCGACTGTCGCAGGCCGAAGGCGGCGCCGCGGATTGCCGGCGGGGCCAGGTCAGCCACCAACGCGTCGCGCGGCGCGCCTCGAATACCTTTGCCGACGCGGTCCAGCAAGCGCGCCGCCAACACGGTGCCGGCGCCGGGGGCCAGCGCAAACAGCGGCTTGGTCAATGCACCCAGCGCGTAGCCGAACACCGCCAGGGCTTTGCGCCGGCCCAGCCAGTCGCTCAAGGTGCCGGAAAACACCTTGACGATCAACGCCGTGGCCTCGGCCGCACCCTCCATCAGGCCGAGCGTGAAGGCGCTGGCGCCCAGCGTCGTCACCATGAACAGCGGCAACAGGCTGTGGACCATTTCGGAGGAAATATCCATCAGCAGGCTGACGAAACCCAAGGCCCAGATCGACGCCGGCATTTGGCGCAGAGGACTGGCGGGCGAAACGGGGGTTTTCCACATGACGGGCCGTGGCGAGCGGTGACGGGACTGCGATGATGCGCTGCCCGGGCCCCCGCCATGCGATAAAGTGCGTCTGCAATTTCCGTGCCCCATGCCCACTGCCCGCTTCTTCTCTTTCGTGCCCGTTTGGCGCCTGCATGGCGCGGCCTGGACGCTGGCCTGCGTGATGTCAGGCCTGTGGCCCGGTGCTGCTCAGGCCGAAAAAGCCGACCGTGGCAAGCCGCTGAACATCGAGGCCGACAGCGGCCGCTATGACGACGGCAAGCAGTCGGGTACCTTTGTCGGCAACGTCGTCGTGACCAAGGGCAGCCTGGTGATGCGCGCCAGCAAGATCGACGTGCGGCAAACGCCCGAGGGTTACCAGTTCGGCGTGGCGACGGCCGAGCCGGGCAAGCTGGCGACCTTTCGGCAAAAGCGCGACGGGTTGGACGAGCACATCGAAGGCGAGGCGCAGCGCATCGAGTACGACGGCCGCAGCGACACCATCCGCTTCATCGACCGCGCGGTGATTCGCCGCTTTCGCGGCACCACTTTGGCTGATGAAACGGCGGGCCGCCTGATCACCTACGACAACGTGGCCGAGGTGTTCAGCGTGGCCGGTGGCGCAAGCGCCGCCACGCCGGGAAACCCGAGCGGCCGCGTGCGCGCGGTGCTGACGCCGCGTGACAACACCACGCCGCCGCCCAGCGCCACGGTGCCGCCGGCCGCCTCGTCTTCAGCGCCACCGTTGCGCCGCAGCAGCACACTGGGCGAACAACCGTGACCCCGTCCACCGCTGCCGCTGGCCGGCTCAGCGCGCGCGGCCTGCAAAAAAGCTATGGCGCGCGCCAGGTGGTGCGCGACGTGCATTTGAGCGTGAACGCCGGCGAAGTGGTCGGCCTGCTGGGGCCCAACGGCGCCGGCAAAACCACCAGTTTCTACATGATCGTCGGCCTGGTGCGCGCCGATGCGGGCGAGATCACGATCGAAAACCAGCGCGTCGAGCGGTTGCCCATCCACCGGCGGTCGCGGCTCGGGCTGTCCTACCTGCCGCAGGAAGCGTCGATTTTCCGCAAGCTGACGGTCGAAGAGAACATCCGCGCGGTGCTCGAGCTGCAGCAGGATGCCGACGGCCGGCCGCTGAAGACAGCGCGGATCAACGAGCTGCTCGACGGCCTGCTGCGCGACCTGAGCATCGACAAACTGCGCGCCTCGCCGGCGCCTGCGCTGTCGGGCGGCGAGCGGCGGCGCGTCAAGATTGCCCGCGCCTTGGCCACGCAGCCGCGCTTCATCCTGCTCGACGAGCCGTTTGCCGGCGTCGACCCGATCGCGGTGATCGAGATCCAGCGCATCATCGGTTTCCTGAAACGGCGCGGCATCGGCGTGCTGATCACCGACCACAACGTGCGTGAAACACTGGGCATTTGCGACCGCGCCTACATCATCAGCGAAGGCCGCGTGCTGGCCGAGGGCACGCCGGGCGAAATCGTCGACAACGCCGACGTGCGCAAGGTCTACCTCGGCGAGCACTTCCGCATGTGATGGCGATGCGCGCCGTCGTCCTCTTTCCATCGGCATGAAACCCGGCCTGCAGCTGCGCCTGTCGCAGCACCTGGCGCTGACGCCGCAGCTGCAGCAGTCGATCCGGCTGCTGCAGCTGTCGACGCTGGAGCTGCACCAGGAAATCGAGCAGATGCTCGAACAAAACCCGTTTCTGGAGGCCGATGAGGAAACCCAGGCGCCAGCGCCACCGCAGCCCGAACGGCTGACGGCCGCGGAACGGGAGCACGAACGCGAAGCCGACGACAGCGCCGCGAGCACGAGCAGCAACAGCGATGAGCCCGCCGGCGTCGACAACGCCGACTTCGGCACCACCGAACGCGACGACTGGGAAAACGGCACCGAGCGCGACGACTTCGACGGCATTGGCGAGCTGCCCGGCAACGCTGGCAGCGCCAGCAACAGCTTTGGCGGTGATG
>JANXMO010000315.1 GCA_025354615.1 Burkholderiales bacterium
CAGTTCAGCGCAAATGAAGCCCATTGGTCAACATGGCTTGTATTCAACATGTCGTCTGCCCGCACGCTGATGCGCTGTGCAAACGTGTGCAGATCCTCGACCTGCGCCGGATCGGCGATGCCGTAATTGGCAGCGACTTGATTGATTTCACCTGGTTCAATTGGAGTGGGAAGTTCCAATATATCGGTCAAGGCAGCCAGCCGGGTGAAAGCGTTGGGGCGGGCACGTGGCGCTTCTATGCCGGTGCTGCCAAGCCGTTGTGTCGCGAGCACGGCCAGCTGCGCATATTGATTCAACAAATTCAGCTGCTGAGGATCGGTCACGTCGTTGTCGGCGGCATGCTGTGCTAGTTCTGAAGCGGTTGCAGGAACTGGCAGGTTGCTCAAAAGGGTGAACAAAGTGGTTGCATCTCCCCCTTGTCCAGGTGGCTCATAGTTGCCGCTCAACTGGTCAAACCGCGCCTGGCTTTCCCGGGTAGGCGCGGGCATAAATTTGGCTTGTTGCAGGCCAATATCGTCGGCAGCTACGGTCAACTCGTTTTCAGAAATACGCTCGTTCTGAGCCGCATCAAAAATGAGTTCCATCAATTCGTGTGATTGGTCCGTGTGCTTTTTCAAGCCGATTTCAGTGGTGGCCGCAACGTTCTGCAAATGCTCGAGGCGCCAGCCAATGACGCGCGCAGGCGGCAGCTCGCCTGGTTTTTCAACGGGTGATTGCAGCAGCGCTTCGCGGCGCGCTGGCAAGTCATCCAATGTATTGGGCTTGTCGCGCGAAAATTGGCCTGTTAACTGCGTCGCATCATCGGCACTTTGGGGCAGTGGTTGCCGGGGCTGTCGAATGTGTGTTGAGGAAATGGTTTTTGGCAAGCGTGCTTGCAGCTCACCGTGCGCGCGAGGAACACTGGCAGACCGTCCCAAAGCCGGCGCTTCACTGCGCCTGATGTGAGCGTGCGGCGAAACAGATCTTTTTACAGGTAACGACATGGCACCTCCCCATCGTGGTGAGAAGCTCGCACTGGCTTGGCGCGCCTTTTAACTTCATTTGCACCATCAGTGTGGCTACTTCTCAGCACCATTGCACCTGTTCAGGCGAATC
>JANXMO010000332.1 GCA_025354615.1 Burkholderiales bacterium
CGCCGGGCAGCGTGCACGACCCACGGGCGCCGGCCGCGCCTGCGCCCGCGCCCGAGCCGGCACCGCCGCCACCGCCGGCCGGCCCGAGCGAAGAGGAGATTGCCAACGCGGTTCGGCAAGCCCGCCAGGGCGGCTACCAAGACGGTTATCGCGACGGCCTGGCCGCGCTGGAAGCATTCAAGCAAACCTGCGCGCGCCAGCTCAGCGCCCAGCTCGGCACACTGTTCAGCGCCCACGAGGCGCAGCTGACGGCGCTCGACGACGGCATGGCCGCCGCCCTGACCGCCTGCGCCACCGCGTTGGCGCGCCAGGTGGTGCGCAGTGAACTGGTACAGCGGCCGCAGCAAGTGGCGCAGGTGGCGCGCCAGGCGGTCGACGCGCTGATGCTGAGCGCGCGCCACATCACCGTGCATGTGCACCCCGAGGATTTGCCGTTGGTGGCGCAAGGCGCGGCCGAGGCGCTGGCGGCGCGCGGCGCGCGGCTGGTCGATGACGAACAGATCACGCGCGGCGGCTGCCGCATCGAATCCGACATTGGCGGCGTCGACGCGACGATCGAAAGCCGCTGGAAACAAAGCGTGGCCGCGCTCGGCCGGGCCGACGGCTGGGATGACCCGGCAAGCGCGCCATTACCCCGACAGGACGACGCCCGATGACGACGCAGCCTGCTTCTGATTCCCCCGCGCAGGCCGCGCCAGCGCCCTCCGGCGAGCGCTGGCAGCGCTTTCTGGCCCGGCTGGAACGCCACGCCAGCGAGCCAGTGGCGCTGCAGCCGCATGGCCTGCTGGTGCGTGTGGCCGGGCTGGTGTTCGAGGCGGTCGGCGTGCGCGTGCCGGTCGGCTCCGTGTGCGACATTTTTCCGGGCGCCGAGGGCCCCGGCGGCAGCGGCGCGGCCAGCGTGTCGGCCGAAGTGGTCGGCTTCAGCGGCGACCGCGCTTATTTGATGCCGACCAGCGATGTCAGCGGCCTGGCCAGCGGCGCCCGCGTGGTGCCGCGGGCCCAGCCGGTGGTGGCGTTGACGCTGGACACGGCGCAGCACCCGTGGCGGCGCGGCATCGACCGCAGCCTGCACCTGCCGATGGGCGATGGGCTGCTGGGCCGCGTCGTCGACTCGCATGGCGCGCCGATCGACCGCCGCGGGCCGCTGGTCAACGTGCGCAACGAGCCGCTGCAGCGCCGTCCGATCAACGCGATGGACCGCGACCCGGTGCGCCGTCCGTTGGACACCGGCGTGCGCGCCATCAACGCGCTGCTGACGGTGGGCCGCGGCCAGCGGCTGGGCCTGTTCGCCGGCACCGG
>JANXMO010000398.1 GCA_025354615.1 Burkholderiales bacterium
CCGTTACTTCTTCACCTCGATGGGCGGGCAGGCAATGCATAAATAAAGCGTCGGGTTGTGCCGCCTGCATCAGGTTGGCATCAACGCACCAATCAGCAAACGCTTTTTTTCGCGTTTCGTTTTCGGCTTCAAAGCCCATGCTGGTCCATACATCCGTCGTCACCAAGTGGGCATTGCGGCATGCGTCAATTGGATGGGTAAATACCTTCAGGCATTGACTGTTGCTAAGACCCGCTGATTGCCCATCAAGGCCATAACCACCTGGAGTACTGACATGTAAAGTGAAGCCTAGTATGTCGGCGGCCTGCAGCCAGGTTTTTGCCATGTTGTTGCCATCACCAATCCAAGCCACCACCTTGCCCTTCAACGTGCCGCGGTGTTCGATGAATGTGAATACATCCGCAAGGATTTGGCAGGGGTGGTAATCATTGGTCAGCCCATTGATGACGGGCACACGCGAATGCGCTGCAAAGCCCTCCAGCTTGGCTTGTTCATAGGTGCGGATCATCACAATATCAACCATGCGGCTGATGACGCGAGCACTGTCCTGAACCGGTTCGGCACGTCCTAATTGACTGTCACTATTGGTAAGGTTAACGACCGAACCACCCATCTGGTACATACCAGCTTCAAAACTCACACGCGTGCGCGTGCTTGCTTTTTCAAAAATCATTGCTAATGTACGATCGACAAGCGGCGTATATTTTTCGTAATTTTTGAACCGGCGTTTGATAATAGCCGCGCGTTCAAGCAAATAACCGTACTCTTCCGCGCGAAAATCCTTGAATTGCAGGTAATGCTTTACCAAGGTATGGCCGGGTTTCATGGTGTTTGGCGCAAGAATTCTTTGATCAATGGCGCCAGTAGTAAAACGATTTGCTCCGCTTCGCTGCTGCTCAAAATCAAGGGGGGAACCAGCCGCACGACTCGCTCGGCCGTGACGCTGATCAGTAAACCAGCGGCAGCGGCATGACTTAGCAATTCACCACACGAACGGTTCAACTCAATGCCCAGCATTAAACCTTGGCCGCGAATATCTACCACGCCTTCCACGCCGGCGAGTGCTTGCTCCAGCCCGTCGCGCAATGCTGCACCTGTTTGAAGCACATTTTTCAACAGGTCTTCCTGTTCAATGATCCGCAGCGTTTCAATACCCGCTCGCATGGCGAGTGGATTGCCGCCAAAAGTGGTGCCATGGTTGCCCGGCGTTAAAACTTTGGCTGCTTTAGGGCCGCACACTACAGCGCCAATCGGAACACCAGAGCCAAGCCCTTTGGCTAGCGGCATGACGTCAGGTTGAATACCGGCCCATTGGTGCGCAAACCACTTGCCGGTTCGCCCGATGCCGCATTGCACTTCGTCCAACATCAACAGCCATCCGTGCTCATCGCAAAGTCGACGAACAGACTGTAAATACTCGGTGGTCGACGGGTTCACGCCCCCTTCACCTTGAATTACTTCAAGAAACACCGCCACCACTTGTGGCCTTGTGTTTGCAACTTCTTGGATGGCGGCAATATCGTTGAGCGGTACGCGGATGAAACCTTCTACCAACGGACCAAACCCTTGCTGAACTTTGACATTTGCCGTGGCAGACAAGGTGGCAATCGAGCGCCCATGGAAAGCTTTTTCATAAACAATGATTTCAGGCGCCTCAATGCCGCGGTCATGGCCCCACTTGCGTGCAATTTTCAAAGCGGCCTCGTTCGCTTCGAGTCCGCTATTGCAAAAAAATACGTTGCTCAACCCCGATAGTTCGCACAAATGAGCTGCCAGACGCTCTTGCAGCGGGGCCGCATAGTAGTTGGAACAATGAATCAAGCGGCTGACTTGGTCTTGCAAAGCAGCAACCAATTGCGGATGGGCATGCCCCAGCGTGTTAACAGCAATTCCCGCCAGTGCGTCGAGATATTTTCGGCCTTCTGTATCCCACACCCAGCAACCTTGTCCATGAGACAGCGCCATCGGCAACCGGCTGTATGTCTTCATCACGTGCGGTTCGCCATTTAAAGCGAGAAGTTGCGGCGTATCCATGGATAAGCACTCTCCAATTGAAATAATCTAAAGCGCTGCGGGAAATTCTACGATGTCAGAATTGGATGCCGATAAAAGCAGATGAGCTGTTTTGGACGCAATGAAATCAACATGGAGCCGGCACAATGATTGCTGCGCCATTACCGATCTTTGCCCAAAAGGGCTTGTTGCAAATCCCTCAGTTTTTGTCTAGAAATGTTTGCATGACGTTGTCACAGGTCTGCCAGGAATTTTTAATTCAAGGGATAACACAAGACGGTAAGACGTTTCGTCCCAGTGATTGGTCCGAACGGCTTGCCGGAGCAATGTCATCTTTCAGGCCAGACGCCATGGAGGGCGGTAAAGCCTCATTCATCGGTTACTCGCCTTATTGCGTCCCACGCATTGTCAATGGCGTCAAATGCGTGTTTGTGAGTGAGCGTTTACGCGAACTTGAGCCAATGGCCTGGGATTTTGTAATGCAGTTTGCAAGGGAAAATCAACTGCAAGTGACACCAATTAACTTGCAAGGCGAAGTAGCAGATAAAAGCGCATGAATTTAAAAAGCCCGCAGTAAGCGGGCTTCAATTTAAAACGATTCGGGGGCTAACTCAAACCGTTGAGGGAGCCGATGGCGCTGCCAGTGCTTTGATCTTCGCTGACAAACGGCTCTTATGGCGCGCTGCCTTGTTTTTATGGAAAAGTCCCTTGTCAGCAACCGAATCAATCACCACCTGGGCCGAGCGAAAAATCTCTGCTGCTTTTGCCTTGTCACCAGCAATCACAGCTTTTTGCACATTCTTGATAACGGTACGGAACTTTGAACGCAATGCAGTGTTGGCAGCGTTGAGCTTGATGTCTTGGCGAACCCGCTTGAGACCTGAAGCAATTCGAACCGTCTTTTTCTTGGCTTTGGATGAAGTGAC
>JANXMO010000437.1 GCA_025354615.1 Burkholderiales bacterium
CCCGACGCAGTGCTGCAGGCCAGCACCTGCTTACAGACAACAAGCAGGCTTGTGCAAATTTGACACGCCGCAAGATCGCGGGCAACCGCATTGGCGCTGTGCAGCTTCCCCTCACCCCAACCCTCTCCCCCAAGGGGCGAGGGAGCTTTGGGCGCAATGCATTTTTTTGCGCAACACCGTCAGGAACAAAACTGGCGCCGTGCAACGAATCACCCCCCTCCTGCACACAACAAGCCACTACACCATTGCAGACCACAACCGCATGCAGCCCAATGCCCCATTGCATTCACAGCGCCCATCAAACGAAGTCCGGTTCAACCAACCATCAACACCAATCGGCTACCCTTTGCCCCTCATTCCTACTCACACCAGCCCATGCCCCGCAACTTGCTTGATGAACCCCATTTGCACCCAGCCATCCACGAGCAGGTGACCAACCTGGGCGCAGCCGTGGTTCACAACGTGCAGGCGGCGGCGGCCTCGAACGCCGTGCTGGTGGTCGGCATGGCGGGCAATTTCTTTTGCAAACGCGCCCGCCGTGCGCTCGACGCCGCGGGTGTCGCCCACCATTACCTGGAGTACGGCAGCTACCTGAGCCAGTGGCGGCCACGCCTGGCATTGAAGATGTGGACCGGTTGGCCGACTTTCCCCATGGTGTTCGTCAAGGGCGTGCTGGTGGGCGGCGCCAGCGATTTGCAAAAGCTGATCGACAGCGACGAACTCAAGCGCCTGCTCGGCGTTTGAGCGTGTGAAATGCGGCTCCTGCAGCAGTTGTTGCTGACGCCTGCTTGCGCCGCCGGGTGGCTGGCGCTGGTAAGCCTGCCGCTGGCTGGCGCCGCGGCGTCGCCGCTACAGCCTTGCCGGCTTGCCGGCTTGTCGCACGAAGCGCAATGCGGCCACGTGCTGCGCCCGCTCGACACACAGCGCCCCGCGGGCACGGCCATTCAGGTGCAATACGTCGTGGTGCCGGCCTTGGCGCGCCGCAAGCGGCCCGACCCGGTTTTTCTGCTGGCCGGCGGCCCGGGGCAAAGCGCCATCGCCTTGGCACCCGCGCTGATGCCGCTGTTCGCACGGCTCAACCAGCGGCGCGACATCGTGTTCGTCGACCAGCGCGGCACCGGCCGCTCGGCCCCGCTGGCCTGCAATGACGACGATGCAACGGCCCCACTGGCCGAGCGCGGCGATGAAGCCGCGCAGCTGCAGCAGCTCGAACGCTGCCGCGCCCAATGGCGGCAGTTGCCTTACGCCGCCGCGCCGGGCGACCTGTCCTTGTTCACGACCTGGCTGGCGATGCAGGACCTGGACGCCGTGCGGGCGCAGCTGGGCGCCGAGCGCATTAACCTGGTCGGCGCCTCTTACGGCACCCGCGCCGCGCTGGACTACCAGCGGCAGTTCCCCAGCCACGTGCGGCGCAGCGTGCTTGACGGCGTGGCACCGCCCGACATGGCGCTGCCCGCCAGCAGCGCGCAGGATGCGCAGGCAGCGCTCGACGCGTTGTTCGCCGCCTGCGATGCCGAGGCCGCCTGCCAGCGCCGCCACCCGCAGTTGCGTGCCGACTGGCACGGCCTGCTGCGCAGCCTGCCGCGCCGCATCATGGTGAACGACCCACTCCGCGGCACGCCGCAAAGCTTTGTCCTGCAGCGCGACACGCTGCTGGCGGCGGTACGCGGCCCGCTGTATTCGCCGGTGCTGGCGTCGGCTTTGCCGCAGGCGCTGCATGAAGCGACACAGGGGCGTTTTGCGCCTTTGTTTGCACTGGGCTCGGCACTGGCGCCGAGCGCCGCGGGCACGGTGGCGCTTGGCATGCACTTCAGCGTGGTCTGCAATGAAGACATGGCCGTGGCCAACGCCGGCCAGGCGCCTGAAACCGACTTCGGCAGCAGCCATGAAAGCCTGTACCGCCGCGCCTGCGCCCGCTGGCCCCGCGCGGCCGTGCCGGCGGCCTTCTTCCGCCTGCAGCGCAGTAACAGCCCGGTGCTGCTGTTGTCGGGCGGCGCCGACCCGGCCACGCCGCCGCGCCATGCCGCCCGTGTGGCCGCTGCGCTGGGCCCGCTGGCCCGGCACATCGTGGCGCCGCAGGCCGGCCACGGGCTCCTCGGCGTCGGCTGTGCGCCTGAATTGATGACGCGCTTTTTGGACGCTGAAGACGACGCCGACGCACTGGCCGTCGACGCCAGCTGCCTGACCCGTGTGCCGCGGCCACCGGCCTTCATCCCATGATCGAAGCACACGGACTGCTCAAACTTTTCGCCGCCCCGGCACCCGGGCTGCGCTGGGCCTGGCGCGGGGGTCGGCGCCAGCCAACGATCACGGCAGTTCAGGACGTCAGCTTCAGCGCTGCTGATGGCTGCATCACCGCCCTGCTCGGCCCCAATGGCGCCGGTAAAACGACCAGCCTGCGCATGATGGCCGGCCTGATTCGCCCGGATGCCGGCCACATTGCCATCGATGGCGTCGACGTGCAGCGCCAGCCCAACGCCGCCCGCGCCCGGCTCGGCCTGCTGACCGATGCGCAAGGCCTGTACCCCCGGTTGACGGCCCGCGAGAACATCGTCTACCACGGCATGCTGCGCGGCATGCCCCGCGCGGCGGCCGAAGCGCGCGTCGAGGTGCTGGGCGACCTACTCGACCTGCGGCCGCTGCTGGCGCGCCGCACCGAGGGCTTCAGCCAGGGCGAACGCATGAAGACCGCGCTGGCCCGCGCGCTGGTGCACGACCCGCCCAACATCGTGCTCGATGAACCCACCAACGGCCTGGACGTGATGGCCACCCGCGCGCTGCGCGAGGCGCTGCGCTTTCTGCGCACGCCGGCCGGCGGCGGCAAGTGCATCGTGGTGTCGACGCACATCATGCAAGAGGTCGAACGGCTGTGCGACAGCGTCGTGCTGGTCACCGGCGGGCGCACGGTGGCGCAAGGCAGCGTGGCCGAACTGCTGGCGCAAACCGGGCAAACCGATTTCGAAGAGGCGTTTGTTCAACTGGCCTACGGAACGCCGGCAACAGCGGCAAGCGTGCACTCCGACCCGAACTGACTTGACCGAACCGAAGCCCACCATGAGCAGCCCTTCTCGATTGCCTGTTTCGGCCGCTGCGCTGCCGTCGTTCTGGCGCGTGGCCTGGGTCGTCTACTG
>JANXMO010000496.1 GCA_025354615.1 Burkholderiales bacterium
GGCCGGCTGGTCTTGTGCGACGCGCTCACTTATGTCGAGCGCTTCAAGCCGGCAGCGGTGGTTGATATCGCTACTTTGACCGGCGCTTGCGTGATTGCGCTCGGCCCTCACCGCAGCGGCTTGTTCACCCAAGACGATGAATTGGCGGCGCAGCTGCTCGAAGCGGGCGAAAACAGCGGCGATCGCGCTTGGCGCATGCCGCTGGACGATGAATACGACGAAGCCTTGAAAAGCAATTTCGCGGACATGGCCAACGTGGGCTCGCGCGCAGGAGGCGCCATCACCGCGGCGATGTTTTTGCGCCGCTACACGCGCAAGTACCGCTGGGCTCACCTGGATATTGCCGGTACGGCCTGGAAATCCGGCGCGGCCAAAGGTGGCACGGGCCGCCCGGTGCCGTTGCTGACCCAGTTCGTGCTGGCACAGGCCCAACAGTCCCAACTGTCAATGCCTTGAGTCCGGCTGCCGGCGCAATGCAATGCGGTGAAAACAACAGCGGCCGTGCATGACAGAGGTGCAATTTCACGTCAATGTTGACGACCCTGTTTTTTACACCTGCCGCCTGTTGCGCAAGGCGTGCCGGCTGGGCACGCAAGTGGCCGTGACCGGTGATCCAACGCTGTTGACTGAGCTGGACCGCCAACTATGGGTCTTTGAGCCACAGGCATTTGTGCCGCATGTAAGGGTGACCGCTGCGGCAGAGGCCAGCACGGCGCAGCGGCTTGCGCCGGTTTGGCTGGTCGACGAAGCAGTTTGCGCATCGCATTGCCCCGTGCTGGTAAATTTGGGCACCCAGCCACCGCCTGGTTTCGAAAGCTTCGAGCGGCTGGTGGAAGTGGTGTCAACACACGTTGATGCGCTGGCGGCTGCCCGTTTGCGTTGGAAGCACTACGCCAGCCGAGGCTATACGGTGCAAAAACACGAGGTCCGCACATGAACGCCTTTCCACCCGCGCACGGCGTGCCAACGCTGACCGAAGTGATTGACATCAATGATTTCGTCAATGAGGCGCCAAGCAGTCTGCTTGCCGATCCCGGGTCAAACGACACGGCAACAGTGTCTTCCGCATTCGAGCGTGCCTCTGAATCAACCATGACCGAACGCATATTGGGCGACGTCATGAATCAAGTGGAATCGGTGTTTGAACACCGCCTGCGTGAAGCGATGACGCCCGCCTTGACGGCGCTCGCGAGCAGCGTGGTGTTGCAAATGCGTGCGGAACTTGCCCCTGTGTTGCGTGAGATGGTGGCCGTTGCCGTTGCAAGGGAAATGTCTCGTTAGAGCCGTCCGCAACGAAAAAGCGGGCTTGCAAGCCCAGCTTGCCGGCTGTCAAACCGCAGCGGTCGTGCTTCAAACGGGTGGCGCTTCGGTTATCGTTTGCGCCGCCTGAATCCTGATTGATACAGGTCACTTTCAACCGGAGCCAACGCCATGCAAATCACCTTGAATGCCACCGCTTTAGCCGTCCTCATTGGCTTGACGACTGCTGCCGCGGCACAGGAGGTGGCCGTCAAAATCGGCCACGTCGCGCCGACCAGCGGGCCCAGCGCCCATCTGGGCAAAGACAATGAAAACGGCGCCCGCATGGCGGTGGATGAACTCAACGCAAAAGGCGTGTTGATTGGCGGCAAGAAAGCCCGCTTCGAACTGCTCATGGAAGACGACGCTGGCGACCCGAAGCAGGGTACGGCCGTGGCTCAAAAGCTGGTTGACTCCAAAGTCAACGGTGTCATTGGCCATTTGAACTCCGGCACCACGATTCCGGCTTCAAAAATTTACAGCGACGCTGGCATTCCGCAAATTTCGCCGTCTGCGACCAATCCCAAATACACACGCCAGGGGTTCAAAACCGCCTTCCGTGTAGTGGCCGATGACGTCCATCTTGGCGGAACGCTGGGCAAATACGCGGTGAAAGAGCTCAAAGGCAAATCAATCGCCGTCATCGACGACCGTACCGCCTATGGTCAAGGGGTGGCAGACGAATTTTCCAAGTCGGTCAAGGCGGCTGGGGGCACGATCGCACAAGCCCAATACACCACCGACAAAGCGACTGACTTCACCGCCATTCTGACGTCGATCAAAGCCCAAAAGCCCGACATCGTCTTTTATGGCGGGATGGATGCAGTGGCCGGGCCGTTGGTTCGTCAGGCCAAACAACTGGGCCTTGTCAGCAAGTTCATGGGTGGCGACGGCATTTGCACCACCGAACTGCCGAAGCTGGCAGCCGGCGCCATGGCTGACGGCCAAGTGGTTTGCGCTGAAGCGGGCGGCGTGGAAGGCCAGGAGAAAAAAACACTGGAAGCGTTTCGGGCCGCTTACAAGAAAAAATTCAATTCAGAGGTGCAGCTTTATTCACCTTACGTTTATGACGCGGTAAACGTGATGGTGGCCGCAATGGTCAAGGCAGGGTCGGCAGAACCGGCCAAATATCTGCCGGAATTGGCCAAGACCACAGGCCACAAAGGCGTGACCGGAACCATTTCCTTCGATGAAAAAGGCGATGTAAAAAACGGTGCCTTGACGCTCTACACGTACAAAGGCGAGCAGCGTCAGGAGATCACGGTCGTTCGGTGATTGTTTTATCGAACGGGTCAGGGGTGCCAATCGGCACCCTTTTTTTATAAAAGTTATCCTTTTTTACCCCCGTGATTTCCCCGGATTTATCCACAGGCTGGGGGCAGGGCGGCTCTTATGATGGCGTATGTCCGCCTTGTTGTCCGCCACTGAATTTTCCGCTCCTGCGCCGCGCTCCGATGATGAAGTGGCGCGTCTTCGAGTGCCGCCCCACTCGATTGAAGCAGAGCAAAGCGTCTTGGGCGGGCTGTTGCTTGACAACAGTGCATGGGACCGAGCGGGCGACTTGCTGACCGACAGCGACTTTTACCGTTACGAGCACCGAACCATTTATGCCGCCATCGGCAAGTTGATTCAAACCACGCGGCCCGCTGACGTCATCACCGTTCATGAGCAGTTGCAAAGCTTGGGCAAAGCGGACGATTGCGGTGGCATGGCCTATTTGAACGCGCTGGCGCAAAGCGTTCCCAGTGCGGCCAATTTGCGGCGCTATGCGGAAATCGTTCGTGAGCGGGCCGTGTTGCGCAAGCTGGTGTCCGCCAGTGATGACATTGCCACCAGCGCCTTCAATCCGCAAGGCCGGGCGGTCTCGCAAATTCTTGACGAGGCGGAAGCCAAGATTTTCAAGATCGGCGAAGAGGGCTCGCGTTCCAAGCAAGGCTTTCAAAGCATGGACGCATTGGTCGTTCAGCTGCTCGACCGTGTGACCGAATTGCACGAGAACGGTGCGGAAGAAGTAACCGGCGTGCGCACTGGGTTCTACGACATGGACCGCATGACGGCCGGGCTGCAAAAAGGTGACCTGATCGTGCTGGCGGCGCGGCCCTCGATGGGCAAAACCGCCTTTGCGTTGAATATTGCGGAACATGTGGCCGTTTCCGAAGGACTGCCTGTCGTGGTGTTTTCGATGGAAATGGGCGCTGCGCAGCTGGCCCTGCGAATGGTGGGTTCGATCGGCCGTATCGACCAGCAGCACTTGCGCACGGGTGCCCTCAAAGACGACGAATGGGGCCGCCTGTCGGAAGCCGTCGAAAAGCTGGGTAAGGTACAGCTGTTCATTGATGAAAGCCCCGCGCTGACGCCCAGCGAAGTGCGCGCGCGCGCGCGCCGAATGGCGCGCCAGTTTGGCGGCACGTTGGGGCTGATCGTCGTCGACTACCTCCAGCTGATGAGCGGCAGCGGTGGCACGAACGAGGAAAACCGGGCCACGGTGATTGGTGAAATTTCCCGTGGGCTCAAAGGGTTGGCCAAAGAACTGGGTTGCCCTGTGATTGCCCTGTCACAGCTCAACCGCAGCGTGGAGTCGCGGACCGACAAGCGACCGATGATGAGCGACTTGCGGGAGTCCGGCGCTATTGAACAAGACGCCGATGTCATCATGTTTATCTACCGCGATGAGTACTACACCAAGGAAGCTTGCAAGGAACCCGGCATCGCGGAAATCATCATTGGCAAGCAACGCAATGGCCCGACTGGCACGGTCAAACTGACGTTTTTGAAGCCGCTCACCAAATTTGACAATCTGGCACCCGGTAGCGCAGGCAGTGATTACTGACTGGTTGATTGCGTCGCGTGATGATTTTCGTCAGGCGGTGCTGAGCGTTTTCGAGCGCTTGGCAAAGCAGGAAGACTGCAGGGAAGTTTTTCTGTGTGATGACGATTTCAGCGCCTGGCCGCTCAATGAAAAGGCTTTGATCTCATGCCTTGAGCGCTGGGCAAGAGCGCACCGTCAGTTCCACATGGTGGCGCGCAGCTTCGAGTCCGTTATGCGCCACCACCCCCGTTGGGTGGCGTGGCGGCAGCACTGGAGCCACATCGTGCAGTGCCGCAGTGCGGATTCACTGGCCCCAAGCCCGTATCCGACACTGTTGATTGTGCCGGGCCTGACCGCATTGCGTCTGGCCAACAGCGTGCATTTTCGAGGTCGAATGACTGTGGATGCGGCTGATATTCGACAGTCTTTTGAGCGCTTTGACGCTGTTTCACAACAGTCTGTCGATGCCTTTCCTACAACCACTCTAGGCCTCTGAAGAATGCCGTTGTGGCTGTCTATAATCAAAGGCTAGTCCACGAATGCTCGAGCTTTCTTGGTCTTTGAGCGTTGGGGCTCTGCGTCGGCGGCAAGTTTATTACGCCTGTTCGATTGGAGGGTGCCCACAATTACCGGTAATTGGTCGACCTTTTGATTGAGGAAAAATATGAACAAGTCGCTTCTGATGGCTACTCTGATGGCTGCTCTGGCTGTAACCGCTTGCGGCAAAAAGGACGAAGCTCCTGCTGCCGCTGCAGCATCAGCCGCCGCTGCACCTGCTGTGGCTGAAGCCGCTTCCGCCGCTGCTTCTGCAGTTGACACCGCTGCCGCTGCCGCTGCTTCCAACGCCATGATGGGTGCACCTAGTACTTCAGTAGGCACCGGCATGAGCAACAGCAACGCGGCTGATGCATCCAAAGACGCTGCTGCCAAGGCCGCTGATGCAGCCAAGGATGCGGCTGGCAAAGCTGCCGATGCGGCCAAAGACGCTGCCGGCAAAAATGCTGACGCGATGAAGAAGTAAATCGTACCGTCGATATTAAAAAGCCGCCGCAAGGCGGCTTTTTTCATGTGGGCCTGGCACGGGCGCACTTTTGGAAGTGCAAGTCCTCCCTTAAGTTGGTCACAGCGAACGAAGCCAAACGCAACTGCATGATGGTGACCGAGTGTGGGAAAGAAGCGTGGGGCGAAGCGCTTGTCCGTAAACAAGAACCGGATAGAAGGCCTTGCCGAGCAGGACGGATCGGGCATGACACCGCGAAGCTCTCGTGATCAAGGCGAGGCGGCGTAGATCCGGCGGATGTGCAGCGAAGGAGTGCGGACTTACCCTGGGAGATCTTGCCTTGTGTCTGAAAGGGCAACGGCTTGGCCGGAGCGAGAAGTCATCACAGACCGTAGTCGTGCAAGTCAGGGGCCGCTGAGGCGCAACCAAATGCACCAAGGGCCAAATGAGGGTAAGTGACCGAGAACATGCGCATGTCAAAGGCCATGCGTCAGATGCCGGAGCAATCCGGGTGGACGGGCTCGACATCGAGCAGACCACGCGGATGCTGCAGACGAAGTGGCCGCAGATCTGTCATTCTGATCTTAAACTTTCGAACCGGCCGGTGCGGACCCGCGTGTCGGGTGGTGTGGCAAGGGTGCTTCCGTAACGGAAAACCCCTTATGCCGATGGTTGGTTCAAAAAGAAGGTTTTGCCAATTCAATCCAGTCAAACCCGTTTGACTGACAAGCGATATGCAGTTGCGTTTGGTGGTTGGTAGTCAAACCAGGCGCCAATGCTGTATGCACCAGCTCCACACGGTTGTTGCGCTCGCTCAAATGGGCGGCCACCACATGGCGCAAACCCTCGTGCAAGCAGTGCGACAGCACTTGCGCTGCGGTGTCATTCGACAAGTGCCCGTGGCTACCGCCAATTCGCTTCTTCAAAAATGCAGGGTAGTGCGATGCGGCCAGCAATTCGCGGTCGTGGTTGCACTCGAGTAGCAGGGCGTCGCAATGCTGGAGATGATTCAGCAAATGCGTGGTGATTGAGCCGGCATCGGTCAACACACCGAGGCAAAGGCCTTCTACTTCGAACCGCAGCTGCAGCGGTTCGGCCGCATCGTGCGGCACGGTGAAGGGCCGCAGCAGCAGCGGCCCTATGACGATACGGTCGCCATCCCGTGCGAAATTCAGCTGTTGCGCATCCAGCTCGGGCGACCCGATCGCGCGCCAGGTGCCGCGGCTCAT
>JANXMO010000555.1 GCA_025354615.1 Burkholderiales bacterium
CGGCACGTCAACCTTCCGAAACTTTGCAGCAACTTGATACCGAAACGACTTTCAATGACCTTAAAACGCACATAACAAAAAAATACGGTCAAATTTATTTTGATCGTTTCAATCGTGAGCTGGAGCTCAGCGTTGACAGCAAAGGCTATCAAGCCTTGGCGCTGCTGTTCCAGATGATGCCGTTGACCGAATTCGACGAAATCTGCAAAGGCGGACAAGTTCGCATTCCTTTCGATGCCAAGCTATTCGAGGAATTGAAAGCAATGGGAGCCGAATCACGGCGGTCTTCGCATTACGGCAACGTCATCATTCCGACCGCCTTTCAACAAGTTCCTGGGGAGCACTATGGAATTGACGGCGATTTTTTTCCAACGGTCTTGTTCGGCCTGTTGCACGATGCCTCAGCCAATCGCTTGATGTATTTGCAGGCAGAGCGCAACTCTTACAACCCCAGCGCGTCGTTGACAGAAAAACTGTTGCACGTGCTGGACTCCGCGGCCTACGCGGCAACGCATCAAAACCAGGGCCCTTATGGAGTTTCCAATTGCACCGACGCCTCTCCGTTGGGCACGACGGACAACCCATCCGCGCCCTGGACGACGATGCTTCATCCAAGAAGAATCCGCAGCATTTCGCTACAAACGCTTTACGTCGCCAGTTGGGCTGCTGAAAACGGCTTTGCCGGATTGCAACGAATGGTCAGGTTGGTAGCCGGCTGTCTGCCAGACACGTTTTTTCGACGTACACCTCCAGCAATGCTTAACGACTTGCAGGAATCAGCCGTTCATCCCGGTGTCGGCGCCTGCTCAGGCGTCGTGACAGGTCCGGTGCCGCTGAAGCGGTCCAGCGCGAGGTAGATTACCGGCGTGATGTAGAGCGTGACGGCTTGCGAGAACAACAGCCCGCCGACGACGGCCAAGCCGAGCGGCTGGCGCAACTCGGCACCGGCACCGAGGCCGAGTGCAATCGGCAGTGCGCCCATCAGCGCGGCCAGTGTCGTCATCATGATGGGGCGAAAGCGCAGCACGCACGCTTCGCGGATAGCGGCCTCTGGCGTGGCGCCGCCGTGGCGTTGCGCGTCGAGCGCGAAGTCGATCATCATGATGGCGTTTTTCTTGACGATGCCGATCAGCAGCAGGATGCCGATGGTGGCAATCAGCGTCAGGTCCTGGTCGAACAGCTGCAGCATGAGCAACGCGCCAACCGCGGCCGAAGGCAACCCGGCCAGAATGGTCAACGGGTGGACATAGCTTTCGTACAGCACACCCAGCAGCACGTAAATCACCAGCAGCGCCGCGATGATCAGCATCGCCTGGCTGCCTTGCGAACTTTTGAATACGGCCGCGTCGCCGCCATACGTGGTGATGATGGAGTCCGGCATGCGCAGCGCTTCGCGGTAGGACTCGATCTTGGCCGTGGCGTCGCCCAGCGCCGTGCCCGGCGCCAGATTAAAGGAAATGGTGACGGCCTGCAGCTGGCCGACGTGGTTGATCGACGTCGGCCCGACGGTGCGCTCGACGGTGGCGAATGCCGACAGCGGCACCAGCGTGCCGGTGGCCGAGCGCACGTAGACGTTGTTGAAGGCGCTTTCGTCCTGCTTGGCCAGCGGCGCGAGTTCCATGATGACCTGGTAGCTGTCGACGCTGGTGTAGAGCGTGGACACCTGGCGCTCGCCAAAGGCGCTGAACAAAGCGTTGCGCACGCTGTCAATTGCCACGCCCAGCGTGTTGGCACGGTCGCGGTCGATTTTCAGTGTGGCCTGCAGGCCGCGCAGTTGCGAATCGCTGTTGACGTCGCGAAACAGCGGGTCGAGCCGCATTTTTTCCTGCAGGCGCTGGGCCCAGCCATTGAGCTCGCCCGACTGCACGCTTTGCAGGATGTACTGGTATTGCGCCTTGCTCTGCCGCCCGCCCAGCTGCAGGTTTTGCACTGGCCGCATGTAGACGGCAATGCCGGCCACGTCGCGCAGCTTGCGGCGCAGGCCTTCAATGACTTGCTTCATCGGTTGGCGCTGGTTTTGCGGCTTCAGGTTCAAAAACATGCGGCCGCTGTTTTGCGCGTTGTTGCCGCCATTGAAGGAGTTCACCGTAGCCACGTTCGGGTCGGCGCGCATGACCTCGACCACACGGTTCTGCAGCCGCACCATGTCGTCGAATGAAATGTCTTCGGCTGCTTCGGTGGTGACGGTGATCTGGTTGATGTCTTCCTGCGGGAAAAAACCTTTGGGAATGGTTACGAACAGCGCCCAGGTGCCGGCCACCGTCAGCGCCGCCACCAGCAGCACCCAGCCACGGTGGCGCAGTGCGGCATCCAACGAGCGGGTGTAGCCGCGCAGCACGGCATCGAATGCACGTTCAAAAGCGCGCACCGCAAAACCCGGCGGCTTCTTGTGCGCGTCGTCGCTGAGGAAGCGGCTGGCCAGCATCGGCACCAGCGTCAGCGAGACGAAGGCCGAGGCGACGATGGCCAGCGAGACGATGACCGCGAATTCGTGGAACAGCAGGCCGATCACGCCCGGCATGAAGAAGATGGGGATGAACACCGCGATCAGCGAGGTCGAAATCGAGATGATGGTGAAGCCGACTTCGCGCGAGCCGCGCAGCGCGGCCTCGAATGGCGCCATGCCTTCTTCGACGTGGCGCATGAT
>JANXMO010000607.1 GCA_025354615.1 Burkholderiales bacterium
AACTACGTCGGCCCGATCGACGGCCACGACCTCGACGCGCTGATTCCGACGCTCGAGAACCTGCGCAGTCTCAAAGGCCCGCAATTCCTGCACGTCGTCACCAAAAAAGGTTTCGGCTACGAGCATGCCGAAGCCGACCCGGTGGCTTATCACGGCCCCAGCCGCTTCAATCCGGCCGAAGGCATTCAAAAAGCGGCGCCCGGCAGCCTGACCTTCACACAGGTGTTCGGCCAATGGCTGTGCGACATGGCGGCGCAAGATGCACGCCTGGTTGGCATCACGCCAGCGATGCGCGAGGGCTCGGGCATGGTCGAGTTCGAGCAGCGCTTCCCCAGCCGCTACCACGACGTTGGCATCGCCGAGCAGCACGCCGTCACCTTTGCCGCCGGGCTGGCCTGCGAGGGGCTAAAGCCGGTGGTGGCGATTTACTCGACCTTCTTGCAGCGCGCTTATGACCAGCTGATCCACGACGTGGCGATCCAGAACCTTCCGGTCGTTTTCGCGCTGGACCGCGCCGGCCTGGTCGGCGCCGATGGGCCGACGCACGCGGGCAACTATGACATCGCCTTTTTGCGCTGCATCCCCAACATCAGCATCCTGACCCCGGCCGACGAAGACGAATGCCGGCAGCTGCTGTACACCGCCTTCCTGCAAAACCACCCGACTGCCGTGCGCTACCCGCGCGGCCGCGGCGCAGGCGTGGTGCCGCAGCCCGCCATGGTGGCGGTGGAACTGGGCCGTGGCGAAATACGCCGTGAAGCCGGCCAGGGCGCCGGCAACAGTCCCCACACCGGCGGCAGCCTTGCGATGGGCGCCAAACGCATCGCCATCCTCGCGTTCGGCACCTTGCTCTATGCCGCGCTGGAGGTGGCCGAGCGGCTGGACGCCACGGTGGCCAACATGCGTTTCGTCAAGCCGCTGGACGTGGCGCTGCTGACTGAACTGGCCGGCCGCCATGACGCGCTGGTGACGGTCGAAGACGGCTGCACGATGGGCGGCGCCGGCTCCGCCGTGCTGGAGGCGCTGCAGGCCGCCGGCCTCAGCGTGCCGGTGCTGGTGCTGGGCCTGCCTGATGAATTTACCGAGCACGGCGACGCCGCGCAGCTGATGGCCGACTGCGGGCTGGACGCGGCGGGCATCGAACACGCCATCGTCAAGCGCTTCGGCGCTCGCCCGGCGTTGGTCCGTGCAACGCAGGCTTGAAACCCGCTACGGGCGCCGCGGCCTAAAACCGTTCGCGCACAGCGGCTGGCTTTTGCTGCCATGCTGTGGCCTGGGCTTGCCACAAGAAGTTTTGCCATGAACCAGCTGACCGATTTGAACGCCGCGCTGTTGACGCCGGCACCGATTGCCGACACGCAGAGCCTGCGCGACGAACGCCGCCTGCCGATCCAGCGTGTTGGCGTCAAAGGCGTTCGCTACCCGCTGCAGTTGCGGCTGGGCGACGGCGTTGCCGCCACCGTGGCGCTGTGGAACCTCGACGTGGCGCTGCCCGCCGAGCAAAAAGGCACTCATATGTCACGCTTTGTGGCGTGGCTCGATGCGTTGAACGTGCAGCAGACGCCGCTGGATGCCGTCGCGCTGCGCCACGGCCTGGCCAGCTTGCTGCAGTTGCTGGACGCCAGCGAAGGCCGTGTCGAGGCGTGTTTTCCGTTTTTCCTGCGCAAGCAGGCGCCGGTGTCTGGTGTCGAAAGCTTGCTCGAATACCAGGGCCGCTGGATTGCTGAAACCCGCGCGGGCGCCACCACGCTGTGGGCCGAGGCGGTGGTGCCGGTCAAGTCGCTGTGCCCGTGCTCGAAGGAAATTTCCGACTACGGCGCGCACAACCAGCGCTCGCACGTCACCGTGCGGGTCGAGCTGCCGGGCGAGGCCGTCAGCTGGCAAGAGCTGGTGCGTTTTGCCGAAGAAAGCGCCTCCAGCGAAATCTGGCCGCTGCTCAAGCGCGCCGACGAAAAATGGATTACCGAGCACGCCTACGACAACCCCAAGTTCGTCGAAGACCTGGTGCGTGATGTGGCGCTGCGCCTGAACGCCGATGCGCGCGTGGGCCGCTACCGCATCGACGTCGAGAACTTCGAATCCATCCACGCGCACAGCGCGTTCGCGCGCGTCGAGCGCGGTTGATGCGCCGCAACCGCCGGTTTGATTGATGGACGACATCGTCAAAGCCGCCCTGCAGAAGTGGCCGCATGTGCCGCATTGCCACGGCTGGCTGGCGCTGGACGCCCGCGGTGACTGGTACATGCGCGATGAGCAGGTGCAAGCCGCCGGGCCCTTCCCACAGATCAAAGGCAGCCGCATCGAGCACGCCGCGCTGCGCGACTTCATTGCCCGCAACTACACAAGCGATGACGCCGGGGCCTGGTTTTTTCAGAACGGCCCGCAGCGCGTGTACGTTGAGCTGCAAGCCGCGCCGTGGGTGTGGCGGCTGAACACCGGGGCCGGCGGCGTCACGTTGCGCAGCCACACCGGGCGGGCCGCGCTGTTCAACGAAGCCATCGAGGATGAACACGGCCGCCTGTTCGCTGCTTCCGACATCGGCCTGGGCCTCGTTCACACGCTCGACATGGAAGCTGCCGCCAACGCCATCGAGCGCGGCGACTGGC
The DNA here is from genome assembly GCA_025354615.1 of Burkholderiales bacterium. Lineage (GTDB taxonomy): Bacteria > Pseudomonadota > Gammaproteobacteria > Burkholderiales > Burkholderiaceae_C > JANXMO01. The sequence continues at coordinate 2,607 of JANXMO010000607.1, forward strand.
CGTTGCGCCAAGTGGCTTTTGCAGCGCTGCCACGGTTGTTCGGCTACCAGCTCACGCCGAAGAACCCACTGCAGGAACAGGGTCCACCCACGGGTTGTTGAGCAAATCAGCGTGGCCTTTGGCGTTCAACAGCCTTTGGGTCAAGCCGCGTTTGACCTCCCATTCAATTTCTCTTTGAACGCCCGGGCCCAGCCGGATTGCGAAGTCGCCTTGGGCCGTGTCGGTCAATTGCTGGCTCGTCAGTTTTTTGTGCAGCCGCGCGTCAAATTGATCGGCCAGTGCGGCATGGGTGTCTGCCTGTAGCGCAGCATGTCCCGTCGGGTCTTGCCGTTTCAGCCAGGCATCCCAGGGCGCCCAATCGTTGACCAGATAGGTCTCAAAGCCGCTGGCCTCGTCGGCTTTGACTTGCGTCAGCGCGCTGCCCAAGTCATCTTTGGTCAAGCGGGCTTCGCTGAACCAGCGCATCTCGGGCGTTTTCAACTCGAGTTTCAAAGCGGTATTGAGCTGGACTTGGTAGCCGTGATAGACCTCGACTTCATCAACTTTCTCTGTCTCGGGCAACTGAATGCGCAACTGCGAAATCTTTTCCCGCGCAATCGCCTTGAGCCGGTCCTTGCGAAAGGCAATGCGGGCCAGTGGCAGCAGCTCCGGCAAACGTTCGTCATAAGCGCCGTTTTCCACCGCGTCGGCTGTGCGCACCGTCTGCATGTCACCGTAGGTGAGCGAAACCAGGTCTTCGCAGCTTACGGTGGCGTGCTGTGCCACCAGCAGGCTCTTGTCGAGCAACGGCTGGTTTTGCAGCAGAGCGTCCAGCCACTCCCCCACATCCTGCTCCAATTCAGGGCTGTAATTGACCGTTTCGCGCAACGCATCCAGGAACAGGGAAAAATCGATTTGTTGCTGTTGACGTTCTTCCGCTTCTTTGGGCGGCGTATCGGCGGGCGGTTGGGTGGCGCGTGCCCACTGTGCGGCTTTATCAACGTTTTGCCAAACGACGATTGATTCAGCCAACCGTTGCGTAGCGAGTTCGCCTTGCGTCTTTGCTTCAAACGCCAATGCGGCGCCGTTGTAGTCGGGAGTAGCGCTGAAGTAGTTGAAATTTAGCACCGAGTGCGCCGTCAACGGGTTGTCATGCAAAAGCACTCGACAGTCCGTATAACTTTCTACCAGCGCTTGAGGAATGTCTTTGATTTGGTTGTCACTGAAGTCGGCCACCTCAAACGTCGAGGGCAGTGGCAGTACGACTTCGGTCAGTTGGTTGTTGGAAATGCGGAAGTACTGCAAGGCTGGCGGCAAAGGCGTCGACACCTGTGTCAGCTTATTGGAGGCCACTGAAAAATCAATCAGTGTGGCCGGCAAGGGCGCTGCCAACTCAGTCAATTGGTTGTGATTGAGACTCAACGATTCCAGCTGTGTCTGAGACAGGTCGGGCAAGGATGTCAACCGGTTATGGCTGGCATACAACTCCGTCAAGGCATCCGGAAAAGTTGACGGTAGAGAACCAAGACGGTTGTTGTCGGCCTGAATGCATTGAAGGCCAGTTGGCCATGACGCAGGCAAAAACTCGAGCAGGTTATTGCTGACATCTAGATGGGCCAATGCCGCAGGCAACTCACCAGGCAAGCATGTCAGCTCGTTGTCCGATGCCATCAGGCTTCGAACACCCGCCGGCAACGGAGGCAGTTGTTTTAAATTCAGGCCGGCCAGATCCAGCGGCTCCTCGGGATCATTTTCTTTTACCCATGCTTTGATGCCTCTAACCGCAGTTGCCCGTAACTCATCCTTACCCCCTTGAATGGCCCACGCGTTGACGGCCTCGATCGTCCATGCACCTGGTGGCGCGGGCGCCTGCCTGGCAACAGGCGGCGGCAGACTCGCAGCACGGGGGCGCTGCTGCGGTATGTCAGCAGTCGCAGAAAAGGTTGTGCGTGGCAAGAGGGCGCCGCTTGAAGACGCTTGTGGCGCAGCACCATGGGTCGGCGAGTGCGCACGCCTGGCTCTGTCACCGGGAATGGTGGATGACTCGCCGGTACCCAGCACAGGACTCAACGGGGCACTGGACGAGCGACGAATACGGATGGGGGGAAGATCCATGCCAGATCATCGAGCAACTTGGCAATAAATCATAGTGGGCCACTCGCTTCTGGCCGTGTTCGATGGTGATGACGGCCGCAGCCTCAGCAAATAAATCACGCTTGTCCGCCAAGTGGCGCACTGCAGCGGACTGGCCGCAATGCACCCGCACGTCAGCGCAGCACGAACAGCCAGCGGCTCATCCGTTGCAACCATGGCAACGGCAACCGCCGCCACAACGGTGCCCACCGCGCCAGTGGAATGCGCCCACCGATGATCACGCCGTAGTCCAACGATGCTGAATGCGGGAAGTAATCCGGGCACACCCGCACGATTCGCCGAATGCCTTTTTTAAAATAGTAGCGCAGTTGCGGGTCCAGCGGCTGGCCACTGCGCCGGCTGTGAACGTAGTCGTGTATCGGCTGGCCGGGGTGGCCGTTTACCCATTCGGAAAGCCCAGGGATTGGCGAGCCGAGATACAGCTCACGCCAGCCGCCTTTGAGGGCATGCGGCCAGAAAAAGTCGAACAACGCCTGGGCACCTTCGGGCCGGATGCTGGTCAGGCTGATACCAAACAGCGCGTCGTGTGATGCGGCGCCATTGCCATCACTTTCAACACATTCCCGCCAATTGCGTGCCTGCTGCAGTGCTTGCTTGCAGGCCGGCTTCACAAACAGCGACGCCAGCGCCTGGCCGCTGTGCCTGCAAAAGACGCCGACGCAGAATTGCGGATGGCGGCGTATGCGGTTCGCCATGTCTTGCGCACCGGCCATTTGGTCTTCACGCCAGACGACATGTTCCAACGCCAGTAATTCGGGCAGGTCGCCGATCGTCAAAAACCGGACCTCCACTGTCGCCGCAGCGCTGAGCGGCGAGCGAGGCGTTGGAACCGTTTGACGCCGCGTAACCAGTGGCGCGCTGGCAGGAGACAACTTGAAGGTAATGGGCATGGAAACGGCAAAAAATACGACTGCCGTCAGCATGCCGACCTAATTTATCAACTTGATGACAACTCGGCCTTTCAACAGCAATTTGCAACAACCCTGTTTTGATTGAACTGCTGTTCAGGCCGTGTGTGGCTTGCCCGCATCGCCGTCCCGCCATTTATCTAGGCTTTGCTTTTGTTTCAGCGCGTTCAAGGCCTTGTGAAGCTGAGCGGTCACCTGCAATGCAGGCGTGTCATCAAGCGCAAGGGTATTGATCAATGACATGGCCCAGGGGCTGCGCGCCATCGACCT
>JANXMO010000609.1 GCA_025354615.1 Burkholderiales bacterium
GACGTGTGGCTCTACATCGCCCGGGAAAATATCCCGCTGCCCACGCTGTATTTTGCGCACGAACGCCAGGTGATCCGCCGCAAAGGCCTGCTGGTGCCGTTGACTGCCGTGACGCCGCCGGAAGCCGGCGAAACCGTGGAAACCGCACAAGTGCGTTTTCGCACCGTGGGCGACATGACCTGCACCTGCCCTGTGGAAAGCCCCGCCGCGAACGCGCCTGAGATCGTCGCCGAAACACTGCAGGTCACGGTCAGCGAGCGTGGCGCCACGCGCATGGACGACCGCACCTCCGACGCTTCGATGGAGCGGCGCAAGAAAGAGGGTTACTTCTGATGACTGCTGCCGCCACAACGGCTTTGGCGCCGCCGCAAGACCACCGCGCGCTGCGCTTTTTGACGGCCGGCTCCGTCGACGACGGCAAGAGCACGCTGATCGGCCGGCTGCTGTTCGACAGCCGCGCCATCCTGGCCGACCAACTCGACACGCTAGAAAAAAAATCCGCTGGCGCGCCGATCGACCTGTCGCTGTTGACCGACGGGCTTGAAGCGGAACGTGAGCAAGGCATCACCATTGACGTCGCTTACCGCTATTTCGCCACGCGCCAGCGCAAGTTCATCATTGCCGACGCGCCAGGCCATGAGCAGTACACCCGCAACATGGTGACGGCTGCCGCGGGCAGCGACGCGGCCGTGGTGCTGGTCGACATCACCAAGCTCAATGTCGCGGGGCCCGGCCCTGTCGTGCTGCTGCCGCAGACGCGGCGCCACTCGCTGCTGGCGCACCTGCTGCGCGTGCCCAACATCGTGTTCGCCGTCAACAAGCTGGATGCGGTGGCCGAGCCGGCGTCGGCATTTGCCGCGGTGCAGGCATCGTTGCACAGCTTCGCGGCGCAAGCCGGTATTGCAGTGGCCGGCATCGTTCCGGTTTCAGCGCTGCGCGGCGACAACGTGACCACGCCTTTGGCAGCGGAGTGGTATGGCGGCCCCACGTTGCTGCAATTGCTGGAGAGCCTGCCGGCGGCGCAGGAACGCGAAGACGGCAGCCTGCTGTTGCCCGTGCAGTACGTGGCTCGTGAAGAAGCCAGCAATGCGCAAACCAGCGGCGCCGGTCACCAGCCGCGCAGTTTGTACGGGCGCGTGGCGCATGGGCGCATTCAGGCCGGCGACGAGGTGCAGGTGTTCCCGAGTGGTGAACGCGCCTTCGTGGCCGAAGTGCGGCTGGCTGGCGCCGTGGTCAACGCTGTGGCTGCAGGTTCATCGGCCGGCGTGCTGCTGGACCGCCAGCTCGACGTGTCGCGCGGCGACTGGCTTGCCACGCCCGGCACGCTTCAACCCACTGCGCGTTTCAGCGCCACGCTGGCCTGGCTGGACACCGAAGCCGCCGTCGTCGGCCGCAAGTATTGGCTGCGCCACGGCAACCGCTGGGTTGCCGCGCGCATCACCGGCATCAACAGCCGGCTCGACATTCACACGCTGGCCGCAACGCCGGCC
>JANXMO010000629.1 GCA_025354615.1 Burkholderiales bacterium
GGTGGCGGTGAACAAAGGCAACAAGGGCAAGACCGGCGCCTTTGCGGCCGGCATCGGCGGGGCAGACCGCGCCACGCTCAGGTTGTCCAGGGGGCTGCGCACCGCGCCGCCACCCATGCGCAGCACGTGCGCCATGCTCCAGGCGGCATCCACGTTGTCATCGGCGATCAGTACACGTTTTGTTTTTCCATCCGCAGCCGGTGCGTCGTCCGCTTCCTTGTTCCCGGCGTCTGGGTACGGGAGACGGTCGTTTTGCGCCGAAAGGTGCTGCGGCAGCGGTAGCTTCACGGTGAACACACTGCCTTTGCCAGGGCCTTCGCTAAAGCCTTTCACCTGCCCGCCGTGCATGTCGACAATGCTGCGCGCCAGCGCCAGGCCGATGCCCAGGCCGCGCTGACTGTCGGCCTCCTGCGAGAACATTTCAAACAGCAATTCAATGTGGTCAGGGTCCATGCCGACGCCGTTGTCGCGCACGCTGAACACCACATGGCCGTCTTCTGCCTGCGTGGTCAGCACGATGAGGCCGCCCGCAGCGGTGTACTTGGTCGCGTTGCCGAGCAGGTTGGACAGCACCTGGCTGATACGCACCGGGTCCACATTCAGCACCTGTTCGACTGCCGACAGATGCATTTCCAGGCGGTGGCCCGCCGCATCGATGGCCGGCCGGCTGGTTTCCAATGCGGCTTCAATCACTGCCCCGACCGGTATCGCCTGAACATGCAGCGTCAGCTTGCCCAGGCGCAAGCGCGAGATGTCCAGCAGGTCGTCCAACAGAACGGTCATCGCGTGCGATTGCCGCTTGATGATCTTGGCCGACTGGATTTGCACCTCAGGTTTCAGTGAACTGCGTTGGACCAGGTCGGCCGCATTGACGATGGCGGCCAGCGGATTGCGCAGCTCATGCGACAGCACGGCCAAGAAGCGGTCTTTGCTGGCATCTGATTCCTGGAGTGCGGCACGCGCCTTTTCAACCGAGTGCAATGACCGCTCCAAATCCGCCCGGCTGGCTTCAAGCGCACTCTGCGAAGCCCTTTCTTCGCTTTGGTCGCGCAAAATCTTGACGAAGCCCACCACGCGGCCCGAGCGATCGTGCATCGGCATCATCGCGCCAATCGCCCAGAAACAGCTGCCGTCTTTGCGGCGGTACATCCGGCTGTCCACCGACTGCGTGTGGGGCAGGACCGACTGGGTTTGTCTCAGCACGACGCCCTCCGTGTGCGGGTGATCGACAAACAGCTGGTCGGCCGACTGGCCCACGATCTCTTGCTCGCCAAAGCCCAGCAGGCGCTCCGCACCGGCATTCCAACTGGTGACCGTGCGTTCCAGGTCGGTCGAGAAAATCGCGTACTCAACGGCGTTTTCGATGATCAAGCGCAAGCGCTCTTCGCTGGCCCACAGCGCCTCTTCGGCGTATTTCCTTTCGGTGACGTCATTGCACACGATCAATGCGGTACCGGGCCGGTCTTCGCCTTCAGAAAGGAAAGCCACGCTGTTGTGCAGCCACAGCACGCTGCCGTCTTTGCGCAAACAACGTTTTTCGATCTGGAAAGAACTCTTGTTGACCTTCAACTGGCCAAACAGCTCACGCGTTTTTTCCAAGTCGTCCGGATGCACCAGATTTTTCAGGTTCATGCCGGTCAACTCCTCCTCGCTGTACAGCGTGAACGACCGGTAACAGCGGTTAGAGAACGTGATACAGCCGTCCAGCGTGGCTTGCACGACACCTACGCTGGCCTTGTTGACGATGGTGGCAAACCGGTCTTCGGAAAGACGCAGCGCTTGTTCATTCTGTTTGCGCTCCGTGACGTCGACAAAAGTCAGCACCACACCGGCAATGCGGTCATCCAGCGTTCGGTAAGGGCGCGCCCGCACAAGAAACCAGCGGCCGCCGCGCTGTCCGACTTCACGCTCCACCGGCACCAGTTGGTCAAGCACCTGGCGCGCGTCGTCACCGATGCCGGGATACTCGACACGCGCGCTGAGGTCGGACAAAGGCCGGCCGATGTCGGTCGGAATGAGGTTGAACAATGACACTGCCGAGGGCGTGTAACGCGTGATCCGCAAATTGCGGTCCAGGAAGACGGTCGCAATCGCGGTTGCGTCCATCAGGTTGTGCAAGTCGCTGTTCGAGCTGCCCAGCTCCTCGACCTTGCTTTTCAATTCCTGGTTGACGGTGATCAATTCTTCATTGATCGACTGCAGTTCTTCACGGCTGGTTTCGAGTTCCTCGGTCGCCGAGCGCAGCTCTTCGTTCATGGCTTGCAGCTCTTCGTTGCTGGCCTTGAGTTCCTCGTTGGAGACCTCGTACTGCTCGATGGTGTTGTTGAGATGCGATTTCACCCGCTCCAGTTCGCGGTCGAGATGGAGCGCTACAGGATCCGCTTTGAGCGAAGGAACAGAGGCGGCTGGCCACAACTCGTCAACCAACTTTTCCTGTCCGGCGGGCTGAAGCTGGACCAGCATGAATTTCGGTCCCAGATCGTTGACGGGCATGACACGCATGCCAACGCGAACCGAGCTCGACCCCAATACGATTTCCAAAGGCGAAACGTTGACAGGCATGCCGCTTTGGGCGGCCTGATATAGCGCAGCCCTCAATTCAATACGCAAACTCGGATGAATGACGCGCAACAGGTTGCGCGTGGGCTCGCCGCCGCTGTATTGCAGGAAACGCCCCGCGGCGTTTGACAAGTGCAGCAAGTCGTAGGCCTCGTCGGTCAGAACGGACGGCGGTGCCAAATAGTCAATCAGCTTGAAATGCAGCTCACCCCATGAGGCCACTCGCCCCTCGAGCACGGGATTGGAACGCGTCAACTCCAATACGGGGGCAAATGCAGCGCCCGCAATCACGGGCGCTACTCGAACCGTCGGTTGGCCGATGGGTGGGCCGGTGCGCGAAAGGGAGCCGGACGACACCAGGAAACCGGTTTTGGGCGCCAATCGAGACGTGAAAATTCGGTGTTTCTTGTCGATCACCGAGAACAGCGATCCACCATCTCCGGCAGATTCAGAAGCACCCAAAAACAGGCAACCTTCGCTCAGCAGCGCAAAGTGGAACAGCTCCAAGGCTCTTGCCTGCGCGGCGCGGGTCAGGTAGATCATGAGGTTGCGGCAGCTGATCAGATCCAGCCTTGAAAACGGCGAGTCCTTGAGCACGTCGTGGGCTGCGAACAGCACCATTTCGCGCAGCTCGCGGCGCACCCGGAAGCCACCAAGCTCTTTGACAAAAAAGCGTTGTAGCCGGCTTTCGCTGACGTCGCCTTCAATCGTGAAAGGATAGAAACCGTCGCGGGCCTTTTTGATTGCCGCCTCGTCCAAGTCAGTCGCAAACACCTGGATGACCGGCGGCGACTCCAACTTCCTGGCCTGCTCGGTCAGCAGCATCGCGATCGAATACGCTTCCTCGCCGGTGGCACAGGCCGGTACCCACACCCGCACGACGTGAGACGAATTTTTGCCTACAAAAAGTCGGGGTAGCTGACTTTCGAGCGCTACAAAGCAGTCCGAGTCACGGAAGAAGTTGGTCACGCTGATCAGCAAATCCTGCAGCAGGCAGACAGCCTCTCCAGCCCGCGTGCGCAACACCTGCAGATAATTTGCCAAGCTGTTGATGTCGTTGACCTGCATGCGCCGGCCAATACGCCGCAAGATGGTCGCGCGCTTGTAATACGAAAAATCACGCCCTGTACGGGTGCGCAAAAATGCCAGCACGTCACGCAGTACCGCCTCTTCGCCCGCGCTTCGTTCGCTTTTCGTTTCAGTATGGAACTGCTGCTCCAGTGGCAGCTTCAATTGACGTTTCAGCTCGTGGTAGTGAATGATTCGGATGGGCATGTCGGCCACCGGCAAAACCCAGTCGACCATGCCGGTATCGATGGCCGAGCGCGGCATGCTTTCCTGCTGCGCATGCTCTGGGTCCTGCGCGATGGTCAGGCCACCGCACTCTTTGATGCGCTTGATGCCATTGGCGCCGTCGCCGTCAAAGCCGGATAACACAATGGCCGTGGCATTCGGGCCATGGGTGTCGGCCAGCGTGCGAAACAGCCAGTCCACTGCAATGTGGCGATGCCGTTCCAATGGCATATCTTCCAGTATCAAATGACCGTCTTCGAAGGCGAGTATCTTGCCCGGTGGAATCACATACACATGGTTTGTCAGCACCTTTTCGGTCTGAGTGACTTGGCGCACGGGCATGGCGGTATGCTTTTGAAACATCTCCGCCAAGCTGCTTTCATGGTCACGGGACAGGTGCAATACCACTACGAACGCCATGCCCGGATTGGCCGGTACATTTTTAAAAAACTCTTGCAACGCAGCAATGGAGCCCGCAGAACCTCCAATCCCCACCACCGGCAAAGTGGAATAGGCTTTGGGGGATGTTTTATTGTCGTCAACAACAGCATCTTCCGCTGAACGCTCCGATTCAAGCATCGCCATTCATCGTCTCCTGAAGCACACGCAGCCGAATTTTTAAATAAGGAAGATGCGCGGCGCAGCACTCCTTCCCGTTGTTTCAAGGGTATCGCATGGCATTACTTGTGAGATTGCGTGTGAGCCTCGAAATGCCGTGGTTCCGAAAACGCTGCTCATAAGCGCTGCTCACAAACGCTGCTCAATAGTGCCGAAATAGCCCTTTTCAATCTTTACTGCGCTGTTGCAACAAGTGCAAGATGAACCCCAAAAACCATCGCCTGTTGATGTGATTCCACACGTTGGCAATCTGCATACCGGCGTTTTTTTGTGATTGCCGAACCATGTGCCTGTCGCGCTTGCTTTCAATCCGCTGCGCCTAAGGCGACGCTGAACAAGTCCCCGCGAGGCGGCGCGCCTTGCGGTGGGAGGGGCTGCAAGGCGCAAACCGCAGCCATAGTCAACGCTATGCGAGGATTTGCAACGCCGCAGACCACCTACCGCAAGGATGCGCCGGCCGCGAGTGGCTTGTTCAGCGTTGCCCTAAAGCCTTTTTGAGCGACCAACTGCATGAAAATCATTGTCATGGGCGCCGGCATCATCGGGATTTGCAGCGCCTGGTACTTGCTGGCGCAAGGCCATGAAGTCACGGTCGTCGAGCGCCAACCCGGCGCGGCGCTGGAAACCAGCTTTGCGAATGGCGCGCAGATTTCGGTCAGTTTTTGCGAGCCCTGGGCGCACCCTTCAGCGCCGCTCAAGGTGGCGAAATGGCTGCTGCACGATGATGCGCCGCTGCTGTTTCGCCCACGGCTGGACGTGCATCAGTGGCGCTGGTGCCTGGCTTTCCTGGCGCAGTGCACGCCGCGCGCCTTTGCAGCCAATGTTGCCCAGCTGGTGGCGCTGGGGCTTTACAGCCACGAAGCGCTGCGAGCTTTGGTGACCGAGACTGGCATCGAATACCACCGGCTCGAGCGCGGCATCCTGCACTTCTTTTCGACCGCCGACGATTTTGCCGCCGGCGCTGCCGGTGCGGCCTTGATGCGCCGCCATGGGGTGGACCGCCGCGTGCTGTCACGCGACGAAGTGCTGGCCGTGGAGCCGGCGCTGCGCGCTTTCGGCCCGCACATTGCTGGCGGCACTTACACGGCCAGCGACGAGTCGGGCGATGCGCACGTTTTCACCCAACAGCTGGCGCAGCGCTGTGCAGCGCGCGGCGCTCGCTTTTTGTATGGCCATGAGGTCAGCGGGTTTGATGTGCACGGTGGCACGCTGCACGCCGTACACGTGATTGATCGTGCCACCGGCACGCCGCAACGGCTGCAGGGCAACGCCTTCGTCGCCGCGCTGGGCAGCTTCACCGCGCCGCTGCTGCGCCCGCTGGGCATCACGCTGAACCTTTACCCCGCCAAAGGCTATTCCGCAACGTTGCCGCTGCACGACCCGGCCGCCGCCGCCACCGTCAGCCTGCTCGACGACAGCCGCAAGATCGCCATCAGCCGGCTGGGCAACACGGTGCGCATCGCCGGCACCGCCGAGCTGGCGGGTTATGACACCACGCTGACCAGCGCCACCGCACAGGCTCGCTGCGCCGCACTGGTGCGCCGCTACGAAGCGCTGTTTCCTGGCGCGGCCGACACATCGCAACCGCATTTCTGGGCCGGCCTGCGGCCCAGCACGCCCGACAACCTGCCGCTGATCGGCCGCACCCGCATCCGCAACCTGTGGCTCAACACCGGCCACGGCACGTTGGGTTGGACGCACGGCGCCGGCTCTGGCCGCGCGCTGGCGGAGTTGATCAGCGGGCGGCGGCCTGCGCTGGCGTTCCGGTTCCTGGACGGTGCCGTGGGGGCAACGGCGGCCGGCTGAACCTCCAAACCGAATGGCACGGCAAGGCGCGCACGCTGCCAGCCGCTTCGCAAATCGATACGTGACGTCGCATCAGCGCTCGCCAGGCCGAGGCGGCCGACACAAACTGACTGGGGCTGCGGTCTCGAGCGGCGTGTCTTCAGGGAAAGCAAAAATGGATATCAACAAAGACGTTGGCAAACGGCGGTCTCTCCGACCGCCCCTCGCGGCTCGGATACTGCGGCAGGGCGGCAAGAAGGTCGCCGCAGTCCTTCACCACCACCACCACCGCCAACGCCTGAGGGCCTGACTGGGCGTTCGCCCGCAGGCGCTTCTCAACAGTGCCTACGGCGCAGCAGGCACAACCATTGGCTGCGCTACTGCTACGGGTTCAGACAGAGGCAAAAATCAACCAGGGGTTTGACGCCGTGGCGCAATTGCCGCCTGCGCAACAGGCTGGGTTGCTGGCCGTTCTGCTGTCTCGAATCGAATATGCCGAACAGGAAGACCGGGCCGCACTGGTTGACCGCGGGCTGAAAGTTCTCAAGCAAATGCAGCCTGAGCATGACATCACGCAGCCGCTGGGCGGCCTACACCAACAGGCTTTCGACTTGCCCAGATGGAGTCCGCAAGCCAGCGAGTACCGTGATGCCGCCATGGCTGCCACCGCGGCGCTGCAACCGCCTCGTGACCCTGGGCTTTAATGGCAGTCCTTTTTCACTGCGTCTGGCCTGCCACGCCCGCCTGACCACTTTTTCTGTCATGCACTGCGCCATTGATTTCGGCACCTCCAACTCCGCCGTTGCTATTCCTGCGACTGCTGGTGATGCGGTGCGCCTGGTGCCGCTGGAAGGCGAGCACACCGTGATGCCGACGGCGGTGTTTTATTTCGCCGAAGGCGCGCAGGATGCGGGGCCGCCACGCGCCTTCGGCCGTGCCGCCGTGGCGGCGTATGTGGACGGTATCGACGGGCGCTTGATGCGGTCGATGAAGAGCTTGCTGGGCTCGGACCTGATCGAACAAACCACCGATGCTGGCGGCGGCCGTGGCGTCAAGTACCTGGATGTGATTGCCGGCTATCTGCGCCATTTGAAGCTGCACGCGGAAGCGGCCGCAGGCGGGCCTTTGCACCGCGTGGTGCTGGGGCGGCCGGTGTTTTTCGTCGATGGTGATACGGCCCGCGACGCAGCGGCGCAAGCGGCGCTGCGTCGCCGCCGCGCAGCAAACGGGATTTGCCGAAGTGCAGTTCCAATACGAGCCGCTGGCGGCCGCGTTTGACCACGAAGCTGGCCTGCAGCGCGAAGAGGTCGTGCTGGTGGCCGACATCGGCGGCGGCACGTCGGACTTTTCGCTGGTGCGCGTGGGCCCGCAGCAGCGAGGGAAAACCGACCGGCGCGACGATATCCTGGCCCACCACGGGGTGCACGTGGCAGGCACCGATTTCGACCGGGCCATCGAGCTGCAGGGCGTGTTGCGTGAATTCGGCTACGGTGCACAAGGGCCGGCGCGCCCCGGCGCCACGCCGCGCGAAGTGCCCAGCGCGGTGTATTTCGATCTTGCGACATGGCATTTGATCAACACCGCTTACAGCCCGCAGCGCGTGGCCGAGCTGCGCCGCATGCGCAGCTTTTACGCCGATGCGGCCCACCACCGGCGGCTGATGACGGTGCTCGACGAGCGGCTGGGCCATGCGCTGGCCGCGTGCGCCGAGCAGGCAAAAATCGACAGCGCCGAGGGCGCCGACACGACCATCGATCTCGGTCTGGTCGAGCGCTCGCTGCAAATGGCGCTGAGCGAGCGCGCGGCAGTGGCGGCGATCAGCGCCGACATCGACCGCATCGTCGAGGCCGCGCGCACGACGGTGGCGCTGGCGGGACTGACGCCGGCGTGTGTCGACACGCTTTATTTCACCGGCGGCTCCACCGGCCTGCGGGTGCTGGTGCAGCGCATTGCAGCGGCTTTCCCGGCCGCACGGCCCGTGCGCGGCAACCGCTTCAGCAGCGTGGCCAACGGCCTGGGCCTGCATGCGCAGCGGCTGTGGGGCGCTGGCTGAGCGAGCACCACCGCGCTGTTTATGGCGCCTGCCGCCTCAGCGGCGCCGTGGCGGCGGCCGCCGGTGCGGCGCAGCGGCGCGCTTGGCCTGCAGCGGCCGGGCCACATCGGCCAGCAGCAGCGTGGCGCGCACCAGGCCTTCCACCGCTTCACTCAAATCGGCCGGCGGCTCCAGCGCGTCGATGGCCTCAAGCAGGTCATCGGCCTCTTCGAGGTCGTCAGCAGCGAGGTGGCGGTACAGCAGCGCCAGCGGTTCGGTCAGCGCGGCCGCATCGCCCAGCGCCATCAAACCGGGGAACAGCTCAAGCGCAGTGGCAAAGCCGGCCACCCACGGGAACACCGCGTCACCGGGGTTGTCGTCCTCGTCAGCGGCGGCAGCTTCGTCAGCGGCCAGCTCAAAGACCCAAGGGTCGAACCATTGGCGCCGTTCGATGGCTGCATCCAGCTGCGCATGGCGGCGGTGCACCAGCGCATGCAAACGCGCGGCATCGAAGCCCGGCGGCAGCGGACGGCCATCCGCGTCGGTGACGTGCGGCAGCCAACGGGCGACGGGCACCGGCTGCGGCTGCACCAGCACGCCGCAGAGAAAGCCGTCGAGCAGGCTGGCGTCGAGCGGCTCGAGCGGTGCGGGCACGCGGTCCAGCAGGGCCTGCAGCTCATCGAGCTCACGTTCGTCGAGCGCTGGCGCGGTAGCAGTCGTCATCGCAGCAGAAGGCGTTGGACGCAACGGAGGACGGGCAGCAGCAGGCGTCATAAAAATCAGCAACGATGTGAAGCGGGCAGCAAGGCCCCCTTTTGGAGGATGACGTCGACAGCGCAGCCACTTAGAGTGATGCTTCCGCTGTCACACAGGGCTCGTTCGAAGCTCCTGCGCTGCGCTCAAAGGGCCACGGGCTTTTCTCAAAGCTTCACAACAAGGCCCCCCGCAAGCGCTGCATGACTTGAAGCCACCGGCCACGCCGGTGGCTTTTTTCATTGGCAAAGCAGCGAAGCAGGAAAGCCGCAGCAACCGCCGCCGGCGTCAGGCCGTGGTGGCGGCAGCGGCAGCGGCAGCTGCAGCCGCCACGGCCAAACACGCGTTGCATTTGCCCAAGCCGGGCAAGCGCAGGTCCGGCTTGCCATCACCGGTTTTGAAATTGGCTTGGCAGCGCCGGCACACATACATCTTCGAGCTCGACATCATCGGCTTGATGCCGGCGTCGGAAGACGGGCGGGCGGCCGAGTACTCGGCCTGGGTTTGGCGCAGCTTTTGCGCGGAATCAGCAGGGTTCGCGGGATTGATTTTTCGGGTGGCCATGGCAATGCAGGGTTGGATTTACATGGAACCGGAACACAGACCGGCACGATTCGACAACATCCCTATTGTCAGCCTATTTGCGCGCCCCGCGCTGCCGCGCTTGCGGACGCAGGCGGCCAGGACGACGCTGAACAAGTCCCCGCGAGGCGGCGCGCCTTGCGGCAGGAGGGACTGCAAGGCGCAAACCGCAGCCATAGCCAACGCGATGGCGAGGCGTTTGCAACGCCGCAGACCGCCTACCGCAAGGATGCGCCGGCCGCGAGTGGCTTGGTTAG
>JANXMO010000637.1 GCA_025354615.1 Burkholderiales bacterium
CTTCGTGAGCAAGCCGACCTTCGACCCCAACCTGTTCGTCGAGGGCATCGACAACGAGAACTGGCAGGCGCTCAACGAATCGCCCGACAAGCCGCTGCTCAACCGGGCACTGCGCGGCACCTACCCGCCGGGCTCGACCTACAAGCCCTTCATGGCGATTGCCGCGCTGAACACCGGCCGCCGCGGGCCGCACCAGACGATCTTCGACGGCGGCACGTTCCAGTTCGGCAACCACACCTTTCGCAGCCATGGCGATGGCGGGCTGGGCACGGTCGACATGGCGCGCGCCATCATCAAGTCGAGCAACGTGTACTTCTATTCGCTGGCCAATGACCTGGGTGTCGACACCATCCACGACCAGCTGCTGCCGTTCGGTCTGGGCCGGCGCACCGGCATCGACATGGAAGGCGAAGTCACCGGCCTGCTGCCGTCGACCGAGTGGAAACGCCGCGCCTACAAGCGCCCCGAGCAGCGCAAGTGGTATCCCGGTGAAACCATTTCGCTCGGCATCGGCCAGGGTTACAACAACTTCACGATGCTGCAGCTGGCCAGCGCCACCGCCACGCTGGTGGCCGGCGGCCAGCGCTTTCAGCCGCGCGTGGTGCGTGAAATCGAAGACGTCGTCACGCGTGAGCGCAAACTGGTGGCGCATGCGGCGCTGGAGCCGCTGGCGTTGAAGCCGGAGCATGTGGAAGTGATACGCCGCGCCATGTACGGCGTCACGCAAGACGGCACGTCGACCCGCGTCTTCGCCGGTGCGCCGTACAAAAGCGGCGGCAAGACCGGCACGGCGCAAGCGGTGGGCATCAAGGCCAACGAAAAATACAACGCCGCCAAGCTCGAAGAACACAAGCGCGACCATTCGCTCTACACCGCCTTTGCGCCCGCCGATGCGCCGACTATTGCGCTGGCGGTGGTGGTTGAAAACGCCGGCTTTGGCGCCGAGGCGGCGGCTCCCATCGCCCGCCGCGTGTTCGATTACTGGCTGGCTGGCCAGGCGCCCAGCCTGGAGGACATGGCGCTGACGCGGCAGGGCAAGTCGAGCGCGCCGGTCGGCGTGCCGCGTGACGCCGCCAGCCTGCCGCTGCCCGGCTTACCAGCCGCTGCCGCATCTGCGATGACCACGCCGCCGACGCTGTCAGACGGCGTGGATGAAACGGCGGTCGTGCCTGCCCAGGCGCCAGCGCCTGTACCCGGCCCCGGCAACCCCCGCGGCGCCGAGCCGCCGCCGCTGTTCCTTCCTCCCACCTTGAAGCTGGCGCCGGCCCCGGCCAGCCCACTCCGCTGAAGCGCGCGCATGCAGACGTCTTTCGAAAAAACATCGCTCTGGCAGCGGCTGCAAACCGTGTTTGGCGGCTTCGACACGCCCTTGTTGATCGCCGTGCTGCTGCTGGCGGCCTTCGGTTTGGTGACGATGTACTCGGCCGGGTTCGACCACGGCACGCGCTTCGTCGACCATGGCCGGAACATGCTGCTCGGCGCGGGCATTCTCTTCGTCGTCGCACAAGTGCCGCCGCAGCGGCTGATGGCGCTGGCGGTGCCGCTGTATGCCTGCGGCGTGGCGCTGCTGGTGGCCACGGCGCTGTTCGGCATCACCAAGAAAGGCGCCACACGCTGGCTCAACCTGGGCATGGTGATCCAGCCCAGCGAAATCATGAAGATCGCGATGCCGCTGATGCTCGCCTGGTGGTTCCAGCGCCGCGAAGGCCAGCTGCAGGTGCCGGACTTTTTCATCGCGCTGGCGCTGCTGGCGGTGCCGGTCGGCTTGATCGTCAAGCAGCCCGACCTGGGCACGGCCATTCTCGTGTGCTCGGCCGGGCTGTACGTGATTTTCTTTGCCGGCCTGTCATGGCGGCTGGTCATTCCGGCGCTGGTGATTGCCGCGGTGGCAGCGGTAGCGCTGGTGCTGTCGGAGCCGCGCATCTGCCAGCCCGGCGTCAAATGGCCACTGCTGCGTGATTATCAAAAAAACCGCGTCTGCACGCTGCTCGACCCGAGCACCGACCCGCTGGGCAAGGGATTTCACATCATTCAGGGCATGATCGCCATCGGCTCGGGTGGCATCGACGGCAAGGGCTTCATGAAGGGCACGCAGACGCACCTGGAGTTCATTCCCGAGCGCACGACCGACTTCATCTTCGCCGCCTTTTCCGAAGAATTCGGCCTGATCGGCTGCGCCGGCCTGCTGCTGGTCTTCACCTTTTTGATCCTGCGCGGGCTGGTGATCGCCGCCGGCGCGCCCACCGTTTTCACCCGGCTGCTGGCCGGCGCCATCACGCTCAGCTTTTTCACCTACGCCTTCGTCAACATGGGCATGGTGAGCGGCATCTTGCCGGTGGTCGGCGTGCCGCTGCCCTTCATCAGCTATGGCGGCACCGCGATGGTGACGCTGGGGCTGGGGTTGGGCATCCTGATGTCGATCGCGAAGAGCCGGCGCTTGATTCAGAGTTGAAGCGGGACAACGTTCCTACCAACCAACAAACTCCCTCCAAGGTCTATTACTGACAGCCGGAGAAAATTTTTGCAAAGTTTCTTCACCAGGAGGCCGTGTTCTAGAAATAGATTGGACATAGCTTGAAAAAGACAAGCCCCACTCAAACTGACTGCTATTTTTATAAATAGTATCTAACATTTTCAAGGCTGCAGTATTCAAATGAGCCAAGCCCTCCTTTGTAATTTGTGGGCAATCTTGCAGCCGCAGGATTTCGACCGAAATGGTCAAATTTTTCAAGTCGGCATCGCGTATCAATGGCCCACTCAAAGCCAGCAATCCGATCCCTTCGCTTGAAAATGCAGGGTTTTTCTTGCACAACGCCTTCAATGCTGCCAAGTCAGCGGGCGATGCAACGGTCAGGCCTTTGACGGGGTCTTCCAAAAACTCAAACGGTATCTTCAAGGCATTGAGCCCTACCGGCGTGATGCCGGGGCAAAACTCCAATTTCAAAGCCGTCAATGTGGAAGGTAAATGGTTTAAGTCGTCGTTGGTGAATTCAGGGCCGCCTAACACTAGTTTTTTTACATCGGTATAAGCTTGTGGATTAATCTCGCTTAAACGGTTGAAGGCTGCTAGGTCGTCTGGCGTTTTTAAAAGAACAGGCGAATCACCGATTGGCAGTCGCTCAAGTAGGCTGTCTCGCATGGCAAGACTTACCTGCAGCAAATTCTTTTTATCGCCGCGGTTAACTTTGTCTGCCACGGTTTTCATGATTTCAGACGGCAACGATTCCAATGCCGACAAGTCGGTTCTTGGCGCCCTGGCCTTGCTTGTTGACTTGAGCAACAAGCTGGGGTTTGTCGCTAGGGCAGCGTTCGATCCTTCATGCGGCGACGCGCTCTTTTCAAGGCTCTTGGCTTGAAATCCCTTTGCCACGTAGCTTGTCATTCCACTGACGGCATTGCCCATGTGCTGCTCCGATTGCGAGAATTGCTTACCCTCCTCTGCACGCAGCGTAAACAACCTCCGCCGGCTCGCGACGTTCAAGCCGAAGCGATGTTCATCCAGGCGAAGTGTTCATGAAAATTTCTTCGCTGAAACACCTGTGTTTGCCGCTTGCGCGGCCGGCAGGTCCGACTTCGTCAAGAAGACCTGCTCGATGTCCAGCGACGAGCGCACGCCAACATCGGCGCGGTGCGCCGTCAACCACTGCGCGGCGGCAGCGCGGCCAAGCGCGAACAGCTGCTGCAAAAACGCCATGTCGGTGTTGAACTTGCTGCTGGCGTTGAAGGCGGCCAGGCCGGCATCATCGGCCACCATGTGCAAGCGCAGGTCTTTGTACTGGCCGGGGTTGAGTTTGTTCGCGCGCACCAGCCGCGAGACGAACTCGATGGCACGCATCTCGCCGATCAAGCTGGCGTTGAAGGTGATTTCGCTGATGCGGTCGATGATGTCGACGCTGCGTTTGGGCGTGCCCTCGCGGCGCAGCGGGTTGATTTTGATGAGCAGCACGTCGAGCGAGCGGCTGTCGTAGATCAGTGGGAACAGCGCCGGGTTGCCGGTGTAGCCACCATCCCAATACGGCTCGCCGTCAATTTCCACCGCTTGAAACAAAAAAGGCAGGCAGGCCGACGCCAGCAGCGCGTCGATGCTCAGGTCCTCATGGGTAAACACGCGCGCCGCGCCGGTGTGCACACTGGTGGCAGTGACAAAGAGCGTGATGTCACCTTCGCGCAGTGCTGTCATGTCGACGTGGCGTTTCAGCACGTCGCGTAGCGGGTTCAAGTTCAGTGGATTAAATTCATAAGGGCTGAACGAACGGAAAAAAGAATTGACCCACTGGTAGCCCGGCAGGTTCTCAAGGCTGAAGGGGTTGGCCATGCCACTGGTGTTGGGCGAGATCGGACTGAACACCGAGCCGGCCTGGCTCAAGTCGCGCCAGAAAGCGGCCAACGCGGCGCGGGCGCCTTCGCGCCCGGCGCGGGCATGGCCGGTGGCCAGCACGGCGGCATTCAGGGCACCGGCGCTGGTGCCGGAAATAGCGCTGACGGGCACGCCATCGGCTTCGAGCAGGCGGTCGAGAGCGCCCCAGGTGAAGGCGCCGTGCGAGCCGCCGCCCTGCAGGGCCAGGTCGACGCGCCGCCGCCCGTCGCGCACGCGGGTCGCAGGCGTCGGCCCGGAGGCCGCTGGCACGGCAGGTGGCGAAGCAGCCAGTCGCGGCTTGCGCAGCAGGCTCATCAGCCGATCGCGGAAG